>JANTGU010000185.1 GCA_024762735.1 Bacteroidales bacterium
TACGGTGTCAAAAACCGGCGAACCCAATACATATTCATCTGTTCCCGGTGTCACGGGATAAAATCCCATGGCGCTGAGCACGTACCATGCCGACATTTGCCCGCAGTCTTCGTTGCCGGCCAGCCCGTCGGGGTCATTTTTATAGAGTTGCCCGGTGATTTGATGTACCCTCTGCTGCGTTTTCCAGGGTTTTCCTGCATAGTTATAGAGGTAAGCCATGTTATGACTGGGCTCGTTGCCATGAGCGTATTGACCAATTAACCCTGTAATGTCCGATTGTGTGCGTCCGGTAAGCTTGGAATCAGTGGTAAAAAGCTCATCCAGTTTTGAATCAAATCCATGATCCCCGCCAAGCATATCAGCAAGCGTGTTGATGTCCTGCGGGACAAAAAAGTTGTATTGCCAGGTGTTGGCTTCGGTGAGGTTGAAATTGACCTGTCGCGGGTCGAAAGGGGCGGTAAAGCTGCCGTTGGCCTTTGCCCTGAAGAAACCGCTCTTTTTATCAAAGATATTTTTGTAATACTGCGCCCGTTGGATAAACCGGTCATGAATGGTGTCCTCTCCCAACAGTTGCGCCATCCTGGCGATACACCAGTCGTCATATGCATATTCAAGGGTTTTTGAAACCGATTCGCCCTCCTTGTCCGAGGGGATGTATCCTTTGGATTTGTAATACTTTAACCCGAAATGATTGGCGTCTGCCGTATTAACCATGGCTTGCAGCGCCTGGTGGGCATCGTAATTTCTGATTCCTTTCACGTAGGCATCTACGATAACCGGCACCGAGTGGTAGCCAATCATGCAGTTGGTTTCGTTGGAAGCCAGTTCCCACACGGGTAGCAAACTGTCGGTTCGATACATCTCCATCATGGCGTTTATTAAATCGTTGGTGCGTTTACGCTGGATGATCGTGAAAAGGGGATGCAGGGCTCTGAAGGTGTCCCAAAGCGAAAAAACCGTGTACATATTAAAGGTATCATCATAATGGATTTTGTGGTCGTGCCCACGGAATTTATGCGTCACATCGCTGTAAAGGTTGGGTGCCAGCATGGAGTGATAGAGTGCCGTGTAAAAGATGGTTTTGTTATCCTCCGAAGGAGTACTTACTTTAATGTTGCTTAACGCACGATTCCATTGATAATAAGCGGCTTTTCGGATGGAGTCAAAGTTATAGTCGGGACATTCGGCCAACAGGTTTTCGTGTGCTCCGGCAATATCCACCGGCGAGATGGCGGTTTTCACCACGATGGCTTCATTCTCTTCGGTATCGAAGTTAAACCAGGCTTTCAGATTTTTTCCTTGGGCATTGCGTTGCCCCTCGGTGAATTCGCCCTCTTTCACGATGCCAAAATCACGAAAAGGTTTTGAAAAAGAGGTGTAAAAATAAACATATTGATCGTTGGCCCAGCCATCGGTACGGCGCAGTCCCGCAATTTGGTGGTCACCAATAATTTTTATTTCCGAGGCCAAGATTTTTTCGGTGGTAACAGCCTCTTTAAGATCAAGGATAATATGTGCCTGATTGGATTGCGGGAAAATAAAGCGTTGTACCCCCACGCGCGCGGTAGCTGTTAGTTCCACATCAATGTTGTAGTCGTCAAGATGAACCACGTAATAACCGGCTTCGGCACGCTCTTTTTTATGACTAAATCGAGAGGCGTATCCATCATCAGGATGGTCGGCGTCTCCCGGATTTACCCGGATGTTGCCAATGGTGGGCATAAACCGGATGTCGCCGTAATCGCCAATGCCCGTGCCACTTAAATGGGTGTGGCTGAAGCCCAAAACCACCTGGTCATCGTAATGATATCCCGAGCAATGATCCCAATCGTCAATTTTTGTATCGGGACTAAGTTGAACCATGCCAAAAGGAACCACGGCTCCCGGATAGGTGTGACCATGACTCCCGGTGCCAATAAACGGATTGACGAAGTCGGCGGGTTCGTGGCCATGATTGGGTTGCTTTTTGCATGATGACAGGACAAAGCCCAAGAATCCAATAAGCACCAGGGCATGAATAGTGAACCTTGTTTTTAACAATAGGGTATGGCGGTTTTTCATGGGACGATTGTTTAACCGAAATGTTTCTGACAAATTTAAGGCTATTTTTCAGACAACCGGAAATGAACAAATATATGCATGGATGCGAGGTTGAAGCGGTTGTCGTTACTCCTCAACAGGAATCAGCCGCTCTTCTTCATCCCAAATGGGGTAGAGCTTGTTTCGGTTGATATCGTAATGCCAGTAATATTGCAACGTATCGCCCGGCTGTTTTTGGGTGAGGATGTTTTTGTTTAACAGGTAATCGTAGGTGTAGTCAGCGTATTTTTTTCCCAGTGTAATGGCTAAATCGTATAACTGATTTACCGTGAGGGTGTCGATTTTGTAGTAGTATTTTAGTTGATCGGTTGCTTCATCGTAGTCAAAAGAGCCATTCAAATCATCGGTTATCAGGTCGCTGGCAAACATGACCTGCTTGTGGATAAGGGTGTCGTTAATTTTGCTGATTTCGAGCCAGATGCTCAGGTCGATGGCGTTTAAGTAGTGCTGATGAAAGTAGGTGTAACCGTTAATTACTATATTGTCCTTGTAAGGATAGATGGTTTCGTCAAGCTCCACCTGGGGAATGTTGATGAGGTAAGCACTTGAGTCATTTTGCATGAAGAGGTCAATGGCTTCCTGATCATACACATCAAAGCCATATTTTGCCAACTGGTAAAAAAATCCGCGGGTAAACTTTTTAAGGAAGATGGAGTCGTTAATGTTTTTTATATAATCCGACATTTCCCAAAGTAGCGAGTCTTTTTGCTCATCACTAAAATTTCCTTCCAAACTGTCGAGCAGCCATGTTTTTTGGTTTTCTTTATAAATGTATTCGGGCGAAAAGACCAGGGCGCTGCGTTTGCCCGGTTGATAGACAAAATTTTTGGCCAGTTTTTTTTCCGGGTTACAGGCATAAAAAAATCCGGCCATCAAAACAAGTGCCATCCCCAAAAGAGGAAAAGTTAATGTTGATATCCGGATTTTATTGAGCATGGTGTGATTTAGCTTTGTGCTATTTTGTTTAATTCTTTTCCAAAGTTCATGCCATATTCAATGGCTTTCTCTGCTTCTTCATCGCTGGGTCCGAACTTTACAAAAACACCTTCGCCAAAGTATTTCAGTTTAAGGTTTGTCAGGGTGGTTTCCAATAATTTTTTGTTTTCTCCACTCCATCCAAACGAACCAAATCCGCCGGCCAGCTTGCCTTTGTCACGGTAAGGGTTAATGAGCGAAAAGAGTTTGTAAATGGGTAGCAAAATGTTTTGGTTAATCACGGGGCTCCCCACTATAATGGCCGCACTTTGCGTTAGTTTCATCTCCAGCACACCCAAAGGTAACTGCTCGATGTCCAGTGTTTCAATTTCAAAATCTCCTGCTTTTTTCAATCCCTCTGCAATATACTCGGCAATGACACCTGTTTTATGATAAGCCGAAACATAAGGGATAAACACCTTGTTTTTGTGAGGTTGGGCGATAAATTTTTCCGACCACATTTTGGTCATATCAACGAACCGTTTCCAGTTTTTCCGTAGCATGGGGCCATGACCCGGTAAAACCATTTCAATCTCCAATCCTTCAACTTTCTCGATGGCTTTGAGCATAAATTTGCTAAAAGGTTTGATAATGACATCGAAGTAGTAACGAAAGGCAGGGTTAAAGTCGTCCACCATGTCGTCAAACATTCTTTCATCAGCAAAGTGAGAGCCAAACGAGTCGCAGGTAAAGAGCAATTTTTCCTCTTCAAGATAGGTGTACATGGTATCGGGCCAGTGCAGGTTGGGTGCCGAAATAAACCGAAGGGTTTTGTTTCCCAAATCCAGCGTATCGCCGTCTCTTACTACCAGGTGCTTAAAATCCTGATGCAGCATATCTTTTAAATACTTGATGGCAGCCACACTGGCTACCACGGTGGCATTGGGTGCGATGCTAAGCATGTTTTTCAGGTTGCCCGAATGGTCAGGTTCCGTGTGGTTTAGGATGATATACTCAATCTCTTCGGGATTGACAACCGCCCTGACCTTGGCTTCGTAATCTGCCCAAAAGGTCTCTTTGGAAGTGTCGATGATGGTTTTTTTGTCAGCATCGATAAAATAGGAGTTGTAGGTTGACCCATATTCGGTGGTCATGACAACATCAAAAGTTACCAGGCCGTAATCAAGGATACCAATCCATTTCACGTCGTTGGTAACATCTATTATTTTATTGTTTTTCATCGCTTTAGCAATAAATATTTGTTATTTGAATAAAGGACTGCAAAGTTAGTAAAAAAGCAGACGGATACTAATTAATAAGATGGTTTTAGCAAGGAGAAATAATGGCTGTTAAAGAGCCCGGTTTGATTGAGGAACCAACCTTATGTTTTGTACTAATAACTTATCTTTGACAAAAAAAACAATGACTCACTATCCGCCCGAATATTGGGATAAATTTTTTAAGGAAGGTAAAACCGGCTGGGATATCGGTTATGTTTCAACCCCGTTGAAAGCGTACTTCGATCAACTAACCGATAAATCAATGAGAATTCTGATTCCGGGTGCCGGCAACGGCTGGGAAGTGGAATACTTGTACAAGAACGGTTTTACCAATACGTTTATGCTTGATTTTTCGCACGAAGCCATTCGCTCATTTACGAACCGGTTTCATGACTTTCCCCAATTGCAAATCATTCATGAAGATTTTTTTAAGCACGAGGGGGTTTACGATTTAATCGTGGAACAAACTTTTTTTAGCTCGCTGCCCAGGAGACAACGGGAAACGTACGTTCAACGTTGTCACGCACTTTTGAAACCGGGGGGTAAATGGGTTGGGCTGCTGTTTAATCACGAGTTTCCGTTTGATTATCCGCCCTTTGGGGGCTCGCCTGAAGCCTATCGGGAACTGTTTGAAAACCATTTCCGTTTCCTGCATTTTACCTTAGCTTACAATTCAATAAAACCCCGAAAAGACAGGGAATTATTTATTTTGCTGTTAAGAGATTAATCAGTTTACAAAATTCTTACTATTTTAGCCAGGCTGAATAACCAATCTTTCGGCTTTAAAAATGATATTTCAATGCAACAAAAACAAATATTATGAGCGATAAAAAACTTTCAACACTGGGTACCATCACCAAAAAAGAGACTTTACGGTCGGTTGACTTTGATGGTTGTAAATCACTGATTCTGGAAATATCAAAACCTTTTCCGGGATATCACGGCC
>JANTGU010000186.1 GCA_024762735.1 Bacteroidales bacterium
TCAAGCACCTCTAAGTGCTTTTTGGTGGGTTGCAGGTATTGGCCAATGGTTAGTACTGTTACACCCACTGCCAACAGGTCGTCCATTAACTCATACACCTCCTCGGGTTTTTCGCCAATACCTACCATGATTCCCGATTTGGCCACTACCCCTAAACCGGCAATGGTTTTCAGGGTTTTCAGACTGACATCATACTTTGCCCTGCTGCGAGTTTGAGGGGTAAGGCGTCGTACTGTTTCAAGATTGTGCGAGATAATCTCCGGTTTGGCATCAGCCACGATTTTTATCAAATCCTCACGTCCGTCAAAATCAGGGGTAAGCGTTTCGATGGTTGTATGGGGATTCACTCTTTTTACCTCTTTAATAGTAGAAGCCCAGATGCCGGCACCCAGGTCCTCCATATCATCGCGATCGACCGAAGTAAGCACCACGTGCTTTAGCTTTAACAGCTTCACCGACTCGGCCACGCGTTTGGGCTCTTCGTAATCGGCAGGCAGTGGCTTGCCCGTTTTCACGTTACAAAATTTACACGATCGCGTGCAGATATCACCCAAAATCATCAGGGTTGCTGTGCCTCTGCCCCAGCATTCGTGTAGGTTAGGGCAATGGCCGCTGGTGCAAATGGTGTGTAGTTTGTTTTTTTCTACAATCTCTTTAACCCCCACGTACTCTTTTCCTTTTGGCACTTTTATTTTAAGCCAGTCGGGTTTTCTTCGGCTATTTTGTTTTATATTTTTTTCCACCTTGTTTTAATCTTTTATTTGAACTACTGATTTTATGTAATCATGATTTTTACCATCTCCTGTTCAATACTCATTACTGCTTCGACACCCTTCGACACCCTTCGACAAGCTCAGGGGTCGAGATCAGGTATTTTATAAATCTCATCTTTTAATGGCCGGCTAAATTAGCCATTTTATTTCTGAATGACTGTTTTTAAGACCGGGATTTGAAATTTAATTTATAATCATTTTAAACATCTAAACCGCTATTTTTGATGTCTAAGAAAAAGGAAATCCAAAAACTTAATTTATTGCCCGATGAAAAATATTTATGCTTTCATTACAAGATTAATGCTTGTATCTCTTTTCTTGTTGCCTGTTGCTTTTCAGGGCTCTGCACAAGAAAAAAAGGTTTCATACCACGATAGCTGGGGAAAAGACGGCTTGACCGTGGTAAATGAAAACAACCATGGCATGACGCTTAACTTCTCGGTTAAAAGCTTCGATATGGTGCCGGTAACGGTTGAAAAACAACCGATGACCAAAATCAACCTAAAGGGAATTTACCTTCCCGGCAACGAAGGTGCTCCCGACTTGCCTTTTTACAGCCGCTACATCGCCGTACCGCAAGGGGCTTCGGTAAAGGTAAAAGTGGTAAACCAACGGTCAGAAAAAATGACCAACATGGAAATTGCTCCTGCTGCCCGGATTCCAAAAGATACCGAACCCCTCAAAGCTCCTGTCAGAGATAAAAAACTGTATGCTACCAACGCCCTTTATCCGGCGCAAAATGTACAGCTATCAAAACCTATGAAAATAAGAGGTCTCGACGTGGTGCTTATCAGTTTTAGCCCTTTCCAGTACAACCCGGTAACCAAAGAGCTTGTGATAAACCGCGACATGCAGGTTGAAGTAAGCTTTGAAGGAGGCAACGGTCATTTTGGAAACGACAGGCTTCGCAGTCGCTGGTGGGATCCTATCATCAAAGATGCCGTGATAAACCCTGCCGAGATACCTGAAATCGACTACAACAAAAGGGCACAGCGATCCTCCAACACAGGTTATGAATATGTAATCATTATCCCCGAGGATGATTACTACAGTCAATGGGCCGACTCCCTCAAGCTTTTCAGAATAAAGCAAGGCATTACCACGCACGTTTACAAAACATCTGACATTGGCGGCAACAATGCTTCGGCCATCGAGCAGTTTGTCGATAGCGCTTACAACACCTGGGACACACCCCCTTCAGCCGTGTTGTTGATGGCCGACTACGGTACTGCTGCCGGTAACACCATCGACTGTCCCACCTACGACAACTATTGTGTTTCGGACAACCTGTATGCCGATGTCGACGGCGATCATTTGCCGGATGTTGTTTTTGCAAGGATGACAGCCCAAACCGAGGCACAACTTGAAACCATGGTCACCAAAGTGATTAATTACGAGCGTAACCCTCCCACTAACCAGTACTTTTACGATCACCCCATCACGGCCATGGGATGGCAAACGGAGCGCTGGTTTCAAATCTGCTCCGAAGTTATCGCCGGCTTCATGGAAAACAGTCTGGGAAAAACCGTGAACCGCGAAAACGCCCTTTACCAGGGAAACAACAACGGTCCCTGGTCAACCGCCACCAACACCAATACCGTGGTTGACTATTTTGGCGAAAATGGTTTAGGATACATTCCTGACAGCCCTTCGTACCTCACGGACTGGGGAGGAAATGCTACCCGTATCAACAACGACATTAATACAGGAGCCTTTCTGCTTCAGCATCGCGACCACGGAAGCACCGACGGATGGGGTGAACCAAGCTACAACACCGGGAGTCTTGACGGATTGACCAACACCGATCACACGTACGTTTTTTCGATTAACTGCCTGACCGGAAAATTTAATATTAACGGCGAATGTTTTGCCGAAAAATTCCATCGCATTCAATACGGTGCACTGGGCATTATTGCCGCCACCGAGGTTTCGTACTCCTTTGTAAACGACACCTACGTTTGGGGAATGTACGACAATATGTGGCCTGACTTTATGCCTGATTATGGCACCACCCCCGACTCGAGAGACGTGCGGCCTGCTTTTGGAAATGCCGCCGGGAAATATTTTCTGCAACAATCGAGCTGGCCTTCAAACCCCAACAACAAAGAGGTTACCTATTACCTGTTCCATGCTCATGGCGATGCCTTTACCGATGTGTATTACAACATGCCTCAAAACCTAACCGTCGATCACGACAACGTGATGCTATCAGGATTGGATTATTTTACCATTAAAGCAGATGTTGGTTCTTTTATTTGTTTGACCAATGGGGAGCAAATTATTGGTACTGCCACCGGAACCGGCGACTACCAGGATGTACCTATTATCCCTCAGGAGCCCGGTGATTTTGTTGATATCGTCATTACCAAACAAAACTACTTCCGTTACAGCACTACCGTCGAGGTTATCCCACCCAATGGGCCCTATTGCATGTACGGAGATCACGAAATTTGCGACACCCTCGGCAACGGAAACAATATTCCAGAGTATGGCGAAAACCTGTTGCTATCCTTAAAAATGAGAAACCTGGGTACCGAAGACGGTATTGGTGTAAACGTGAGGTTAGAGGTGGCTGACCCTTACATAACCTTTATCGATTCAACACAATATTTCGATACCATCTATTCGGGCAGCACCAAATGGCAATATCTTGCTTATCAGTTTCAGGTTAGCAATAGTATTCCTGATATGCACCTCGTTCAATTTAACGTGGTTGCTACCGACGAAAACGATTCTACCTGGACGACCCGCTTTTTCATCTCCTTCAGGGCTCCCAAAATAACACCCCTCGAAATGATTGTTGACGATTCGCAAAGCGGAAACGACAACGGCATACTCGATCCGGGTGAAACCGCTGAACTGAAAGTAAAAATGGTTAACAAGGGTCATTGCTATGCCAAAGACCTACTAAACAATCTGGTTCCCTGGAACAATTATATCACCATGCTTTCGGGAACCGACACCATGGATGTGCTGGGATTGTTCGGATACAGCTACGCCTCCTATCAGGTATCGGTAGCCGATAGTGCTCCCGAGGGTATTATTGCCGAGATGCGATTTTCGTCTGCTTCAGCAGGATACCTGGAGCAAAAAACTTACTTTCCAAAAATCGGTATGTTTTTAGAAGATTTTGAAACCGGCAACTTTAACAAGTTTGACTGGCAACAGGGAGGCGATTTACCCTGGGTAATCAGCGATCAATATCCTTACGAGGGATTTTATCAGGCAAAATCGGGGGTTATTGCTGATGGTCAAACCAGCCAGCTTTCTATCGCGTATCAGGTGATGGGACAGGATCAGATCAAGTTTTATAAAAAGGTCTCTTCCGAGCCCGATTTTGACGTGTTCGAGTTCTACATCGATGACGAGCTACGCAGTTCATGGTCCGGAACCCACGAAGGTTGGACGCAACAGGTTTACGATGTTGGAGCCGGATTCCACGAATTTAAATGGATTTACAAAAAGGATTTCTCGGGAAGTGCCGGCGCCGACTGTGCATGGCTCGATTACATCGAACTTCCTTCGATGTTGGTAACCACCGTGTTTGCCGGCCCCGACGATGAGGCTTGCTCCAACGGCAGCTACCAACTGATGGCTACCGCCACCAACCAAAGTAGCGTGAATTGGACTACTTCGGGAGACGGAAGCTTTAATAATCCCGAGTCTCTACAGCCCCTTTACACGCCCGGAACACAGGATATTACCAATGGTAACGTTACCCTTACCCTAACCATTGTTGACAACGACGGAGGAACTTATTCGGATGATGTAACACTGACCTTCAAAGATGTTCCCTCCGCCCCTGAAAAACCCGAGGGACCAGATTTTATTGACATCTTCAAGGTATCGGAAACAAACTACACTACCTACACGGTAGATAATGCCGACTCGTACGATTGGAGTGTTAATCCCTCCGAAGCCGGCGAAATTATTGATCACGATACAGCGGTTACCGTTTATTGGAACACCGACTTCATGGGCGAGGCCTGGTTAAAGGTGCAAGCTGTTAACGGATGTGGTGCAGGATTAGCATCCGACTCGTTGTACATTATTGTGGATAATACCGTGGGAGTTTTAGGAACTACTCCTAAAAACTTTACCATGCTTGTGGCTCCCAACCCTAACGGGGGAAGTTTTGATTTAGTGGTGAGTACACCATCCACCGAACCAATATCTTTGGTCATGATTGACAACCTTGGCAACGTGGTTTACCGTAAGGATAAACTAACCGGAAATACCATCCAGCAACATGTCACCGGTAATTTTAAACCGGGTGTCTATCTGCTGATTGCCACCCAAAACGGGAAACAGTTTATAAGAAAAGTGTTGGTTTTATAGTTCAACACCATTAATATAACATTTCAGATTTTTAACCAACGCCTTTTCCTGCCGGAGAAGGCGTTGTTTTTTTACCTGCCATGACTCAAAATCATTTACCGCCGTTAACTTGAAGTGACTTTGCAAATT
>JANTGU010000187.1 GCA_024762735.1 Bacteroidales bacterium
GAGAACTCCCCGGAATGCGCTTCGCGATTGGTTTGTGATGTTCCGCCTGTAAATTTATAGTCCGGGTAGTTGTCTGCAATAAAATGACTTTTGTCTTTGCTTAGCTGTTCGGCACTACAGCGCAGGGTAAGTTTTTGCTTGTTACCGTTAAAACGGCTACACGACGCGGCCATGAGTACCCATGTGATAAAAGGCAAAAGCAAAAATATCTTTACAAAAAGTTTCATGATTGAATATCAACTATGCAATGGCAAAGATAAGTTATTCAGTCTTCCGTTGGCGCGATTGAAAATATTATTGGTAAGCTTGCCTTTTACTGCAAGAAGCCATTGAGGTTCAGGAGATGCCTCCGCAAGGTTAGCATGACGGCGGTCTTGCCGAAGCCAGCCCCAACGTCCTCCCGAAGGAGGCACGACTGAGGGATCTCCCCGGCACCACCCTGCCCCTACCGGAAGAATGCCTTTTGCCAAAGGAAGCCATTAATGCCTGGGAGATGTCTCCGCGAGGCCGGCATGACGGCGGTTTTGCCAAAGCCAGCCCCGGTGTCCTCCCGAGTCATAAGACTCCAAAAAATATGGAGTCAACAAAACGCAATGACAAAAACCTGATTACCCTCCGGGCTCCCCGATAATTATCGGGGCCGGAGGAGTGAGGATGGCTGTACTCTTATCCTTTCTCCCCCGAGGTTTAGCTCGGGGGTTGAACGAATGATTAGTGTTTAGATAAATTCTTGAAATACTATAACTTACAATATACTTGTCATTAGTAAGGAGGCACGACTGAGGGACCTCCCCGGCACCAACCTGCCCCTATTGTAAGAAGCGGGCATACAAAATAGTAAACCCATGAAACAATATGATTGAAAAACCTATCTTTGCCCTTGAAAATTCAATCACATCAACTTCAAAAAACAATCCGGTGAAAGAGACCATTCTTATCCTTGATTTTGGCTCGCAATACACGCAGCTTATCGCCCGCAGGGTGCGCGAACTGAACGTTTATTGTGAAATCCATCCCTTTAACAAAGTACCCGAAATAACCGAAGATATCAAGGGTGTTATTCTTTCGGGAAGTCCCTACTCGGTGCGCGATGCAGAAGCTCCTGTTCCCGATTTGTCAGCCATTAGAGGCAAGCTGCCCCTGCTGGGCGTTTGTTACGGGGCACAGTTTTTGGCCCAACACGATGGGGGAGAGGTGCTGCCCTCGAAGATTCGTGAATACGGACGCGCTAACCTGGGCTATATAAACCGCGATTGCAAGTTGATGAAAAGCATTTCGGATGGTAGTCAGGTTTGGATGTCGCATGGCGATACCATTTTAAAGCTTCCCGAAAAATTTAACATTATCACCAGCACCGGAAGTATTGATGTGGCGGGATTTAAAGTAGAAGGCGAAGAGACTTTCGGTATTCAGTTTCACCCCGAGGTTTATCACTCTACCGAAGGAACTCAGCTTTTACAAAATTTTTTGGTGGATGTTTGCGGCTGTTCACAGGATTGGACACCCGACTCATTTGTGGAAACCACGGTGGCCAATTTAAAAGAAAAACTGGGTAACGATAAGGTGGTCTTAGGCCTTTCGGGTGGGGTGGACTCGTCGGTGGCCGCGGTGTTGCTGCACAAGGCTATTGGAAAAAACCTCTATTGTATTTTTGTGGATAACGGTCTGTTGCGGAAAAACGAGTTTGAGGAGGTGCTTCATTCCTATAAGGATATGGGTTTAAATGTGAAAGGAGTTGATGCCGCCAATCAGTTTTACAAGGCTCTCGAGGGCATCTCGGATCCGGAAGGAAAACGGAAAGCCATCGGCAAAACCTTTATCGATGTGTTTGATCATGAAGCTCATCTGATTGAAGAGGTGAAGTGGCTGGCGCAGGGAACCATTTATCCTGATGTGATTGAATCGGTTTCTGTTAAAGGCCCGTCGGCAACCATTAAGTCACACCACAACGTGGGAGGATTGCCCGACTATATGAAGTTGAAGGTGGTCGAGCCGTTGAATACACTTTTTAAGGATGAAGTGCGCCGGATAGGCAAAACCATGGGCATGCCTTCTCATTTGATAGAACGTCACCCGTTTCCCGGTCCCGGGCTGGGGATTCGTATTTTAGGATCCATCACACCTGATCGGGTTCAAATTCTGCAGGAGGTGGATGCTATTTTCATCAACGGTTTGCGCGAATGGGATTTGTACAACAAGGTCTGGCAGGCTGCGGCTATTTTGCTTCCTGTTAACTCGGTTGGCGTGATGGGCGACGAACGAACCTACGAAAATGTAGTGGCTTTAAGGGCCGTGGAGTCTACCGACGGCATGACGGCTGATTGGTCGAAATTGCCTTACGAATTCCTCTCGAAAGTTTCAAACGATATTATCAACAGGGTAAAAGGGGTTAATCGCGTGGTGTACGACATCAGTTCCAAGCCCCCTGCCACAATAGAATGGGAATAACCCACGTTGTTTTTCAGATTGTTTTATATTTGAAAAATTCTTTCAATCATCATTTATGAAAAGTAAAAGCATTGTTTTGTTACTGGCTTTCGTGCTGGTAAACTTCAGCCTGCTGGCTCAGGGGGTTTACATTCCCAAGAGCAACGACATTCAGGAGAGAGACGGTAAACAGTTTTATGTGCACACGGTTCAAAAAGGGCAAACCGTTTACTCCATTGCCAAAGCTTATGATGTTGCCATTGATGAAATTTACTTTGAAAACCCCGATGCCAAGTACGGACTAAAAATTGACCAGGTACTATGGATTCCTACCGTCAATAAGGAAACTGAGGTCAATGCCGAAGTGTCGTCAGCAACCTTTGATTTCTTCTATCACATTGCTGATGCCAACGAACGTTTTTCGCACATTGCACAGCTTTACAATATTCCTGAACGCTATGTGCGGCTTGCCAATCCCAAGCTTGCGGAGCCACTCAAAGAGGGTGAATACATAAAGGTGCCGGTAGAAGCTTCCTTTCCAATATTGGATGGAAAACAGACCAAACCCTATACAGCGTCTCAGCTTGCCGATGAGCCGGCTCCTGATGTCACGATGGGAAACCAAACCCAAAATGTGCGGGTTACCCAACAAAAAGTTAAACCTGAGCAAGCCAACGAGGTAAGCTTTAATCCGGACATTAAAGTGATGGAGAACTATCGCCATGTGGTTGTTAGAGGAGAGACACCCGAAAGTATTGCTAAAAAATACCAGATATCGGTTGTTGACCTTAAAAGTGTTAACCCGGGACTGCAGGTTGTGGTTCAGGGTGATCGTTTACGGATTCCGGCTTATGCGGTGATTCCGGGGGTGAAACAGCGTGAAAACAAAGAACCCCAATTGGCCGATGCCGGGCCACGAAAAACAAAGCCTGCAAAACAGTCGGATAAATCAAAAACGATGTTTAAGTACACGGTACAAAACGGCGAAAACATATACACCATCGCGCGTAAATTTGGCGTGGCTACTGAAACGTTGTTCCAGTTAAATCCTTCGTTAAGTGGTGCCGGTTTGCGTGCAGGGCAGGTGCTGGTAATTCCCAAGCTCGAAAAGAAGCCCCGCTTCATCTACTACCAGGTTCCGCGTAAAACCAAGCTCAAAAAAATTGCACGGCTTTTTAAAATGGATTATGGTGCATTAAAACAAGCTAATCCCGGACTGAAAAACAGGGTTTATGCCGGACAAACCGTTAAAATTCCTGGGGGTGAACATGCTGTGCTGATCGTCGCAAAACCGGAGTTAAAAGAGCCTGCAGGCAACACCACGGTCAAGGAGGATAAGGGTAATCGGCAGTGCCAGCCAAAGCCTTACCGGGGCAAAGAGGTGAAGGTGGCGCTCATGGTTCCGCTCTATCTGGAAGAGATGGACAGCATCAACTCTGTTGATTTCCTGAAAACGTTTCAACCCGGGTTTAAGCCGTTTACTTTTATCGATTTTTTAGAAGGCGCTTTGTTGGCGGTTGATTCGCTAAAGCGGATGGGGTACAACATCGAGTTGACGGTGTATGATGTGGACAACAAAATCACCAAAACGGCTAAAACGCTTCAGCGTCCCGAACTGCGTGACATGGATTTAATCATCGGTCCCTTTTACAGCAAGAGCTTTAACCAGGTAGCCCTCTTTGCTGAAAACTTTCATATTCCCGTGGTTAACCCTTTTACTTTTAGGAGTGAGATATTGGGTAAGTACGACAATGTCATCAAGGTAAAACCGGGGGTTGCCTCGCAAATACCCTTGCTGGCCGAGATGATAAAAAACCGTTACGCGCGGGATAAAATCTTCATCATCACCCAAACCCCCTATAAAGATGCTGATTTGGTGAGTTTGCTAAATACCGAAATTGAAAACAAAATTCCTGCAACGGTAAAATTATCAAATGTGGATATAAACAACCTGGCGGTGGAGGTTAGCAACCGGCTGGATGAAGATGGAGAGCCGGTGTCGCCCTATTTTAATGTGGAAGGAGTGCCTGTTGACCCTGCTCTTGTGGATACCTATTTGTACGACAGCACGGTTTATGATAACAAGCCGGTACTTATTAACTATATGGCGGACAGCCTGCACCCGTTTCTTGACAATGCCTCTGTGATTCGAAATAACCTGGTGATTATTTACGGTAACGACAAGCCATATATCATGGATGTGGTAAACAAGTTAAACCGGGTACGCGATACGTTTGATATTCATATCGTGGGGGCGCCATTATGGGAACAAATTGATCGGATGGATTACGCCTTGCTTAACAATTTGAATCTTACCTATTTTTCCAGTGAGTATGTCGATTACGATCTGCCTTCAACCAGGCGATTTGTGGCAGACTATAAAAACAGTTTTAACAGCGAACCCGACCGTTTTGGGTTTAGCGGTTTTGATATAACCCTGTTTTTTGTAAAGGCACTGGCCGATTACGACAAACGGTTTCTGAAATGTTTGCCTTCCACCAACAGCCTTACCTTTGAAAACGGGTTTCAGTTTGAAAAGGTAAAAGATACAGATAACAACTTTGAAAATGTGATGTGGAACCTTTTGCGTATCGATAACTATAAAACCATCCGCTTGCCCCAGAGCGATTTGATTCCTTTGGAGTCAGCGGGAAAATACTAAATCCTGACTAACTACATGACAAAAATATAAAGATATTAAGATCCGAATATAGTATTGGCTAATTCCTATTTGCCTGCCGCAGGCAGATAGGAATTAGCC
>JANTGU010000188.1 GCA_024762735.1 Bacteroidales bacterium
TTATATTTGTAAAAATAATAACCCTGTGTGAAGCAGGGTTTTTTCATGCACCATGGCCACCCCTGGTGATGGATGAAGCTGAAAAGGATTCATGAGGTGGAAAACACAAAAGTGAGAAGTTCAATTGAGTATAAAATATTAAGCAGATGAAAGTAGATGTTCTTTTAGGATTACAATGGGGCGATGAAGGGAAAGGTAAAGTGGTGGATGTGCTCACGCCCGGCTATGATATTATAGCCCGTTTTCAAGGAGGTCCCAACGCCGGCCACACCATTGAGTTTGATCATAAAAAGTTTGTACTTCACACCATTCCTTCCGGAATATTTAATAAAAATACAGTCAATGTGGTGGGAAACGGGGTAATCATCGACCCATATATTTTTAATACAGAAATAGAAGAACTGCAAAAAAGCGGGGTTGAGGTAAAGTCCAATCTGCTTATTTCACGGAAAGCTCATGTTATTTTACCCTCACACCGCATGCTTGATGCTGTGTACGAATCGGCCAAGGGAGATAAAAAGATCGGTTCTACCTTAAAAGGTATTGGTCCTACTTATACCGATAAAGCCAGTAGAAACGGTATTCGCGTGGGAGACCTTAACCATCCTGATTTCCAAAAAAAATATGAACAGACAAAAGTCAGACACCTGGCCATCGCTCGTCAATACAAATTTAATCTGGAAGCTTTTACCATCGAGGGGATGTCGTTTATGGAATACGAAAAAGAGTGGTTTCGGTCGTTGGAGGTATTAAAAGGAATCCAATGGGTTAATAGCGAGTATTATCTTAACAAGGCACTTCAAAATGGAAAACGGGTATTAGCCGAAGGAGCACAAGGAACCATGCTTGACATCGATTTTGGTTCCTACCCGTTTGTTACCTCATCCAATACCATTACTGCCGGTGTTTGTAACGGTTTGGGCATTGCTCCCTCGCAGATAGGTCGAGTTTATGGTATTTTTAAAGCCTATTGTACCAGGGTGGGAAGTGGGCCGTTTCCTACCGAACTTTTTGACCAAACTGGGGAGAAACTTCGGAAAGTCGGCCGTGAATTTGGGGCTACTACCGGACGACCACGCCGTTGTGGCTGGCTTGATATGGTAGCCTTAAAGTATGCCGTGATGCTTAACGGGGTTACCGACCTGATGATGATGAAAGCCGATGTGCTGGACGATTTTGATGCCATCAACGTAGCCACCCGGTATAACATAAACGGTACAGTTACCGATGAAGTTCCCTACGATTTGACAGAAGGAAATATAGACCCGGTTTACGAAAAAGTAGCAGGTTGGAACAGGAGTTTGGATGGCGTGACCTCATTTGATAAGATGCCCGATGAACTTATACAGTACGTTGAATATGTGGAGGCTAAAACCGGCGTTCAGGTTAGCATGGTTTCCATAGGCCCTGACCGTAATCAAACACTATTAAGAAACAAAGCAATTTAGGATATCGATTCCTTTGTGTTTATAATTTTTTTATTTTAGCCTGTCGAAGGCCTTAATAGTTAAAGTTGAGGCACAACGCTGAAAGTTATTTAACCTAAATCATAGTGTCATGAAAAGATCATTGTTGTTGTTATTTGTTTTTCTTAGTGTTTCTCCTCTGTTTTCACAAGAATATATTGCCGCTGCCCGACAAGATAAGTTGTGGGGTTTTATTACCGAAGAAGGTAACTGGTATGTTAACCCGCAGTTTGAGCATTTACGCAGTTTTAGCGAAGGCCGTGCAGCTGTTAGGGTAGGAAAACTCTGGGGATTTCTTGATACTGATGGCGCAGTTGCCATTACGCCACAGTTTGCCGTGGTGAAAGATTTCCATGAAGGTCTTGCTGCTGTTAAAGTAGCCAAGAAATGGGGTTTCATCGATAAAAACGGCAGTTTTGCTATTAACCCTCAGTACGAGGCAGTGCGCGATTTTCACGAGGGCAGAGCCATGGTGCGCCTGGCAGGGAAATGGGGCTACATCTCTCCCGAGGGTAACTATATTATTAATCCCCAATATGTACATATCGAGAGTTTTAGTGATGGCATTGCCCCGGCCATGGTGGGAAAAAAATGGGGTTACATCGACCTTAATGGTAGTTGGGTAATCAACGCGCAGTTTGAAAAAGCCGGGTCTTTTAGCAATGGCATTGCCGTGGTTCGATCGGCCGGTAAATTTGGTGCCATCGACGAACAGGGTCATTTTGTGATCAATCCTCAATTTGAGGTAATGAGGGATTTTCATGAAGGAATGGCCGCGGTAAGGCTCGGTAAAGTATGGGGCTTTCTTGATGAAAAAGGAAAATATGCCATCAACCCACAATTTATTGCTGTCCTCGATTACCATGAAGGCAGAGCCGGGGTTCGTCAAGACAAGGTCTGGGGATTTGTGGACAAACATGGCAAGTTCGTGGTTACCCCCCAGTTTGAAAGGGTAAAGGATTTTAATGGAGGCATGGCCAGGGTGCGTACCGGTGGTTTGTGGGGATGGATTAATGAAAACGGTGGCTTTGTGGTAAATCCGCAATTTCCAAACTGTTTCGACATGGTAAAATTATCAAAATAAAAAACTGAAAAGTATGTTTACTCCCGAGGGGTTAAAAGATTTGTATAAGAGGCTGGGTGCCTTGAGGAGGTACCTTTGACATCGATAAAAAGAAGTATGAAGTAGAAGAAGAGGAGGAGAAAACACAAGCTCCCGGGTTTTGGGATGACCCTAAAAAAGCAGAAATATTACTGAAAGAGATTCAGGAAAAAAAACGCTGGGTTACAAAATACCAACAGGTTGAAAACCTGCTTAACGACTTGACGGTGCTCCAGGAATTTCTTGAAGCGGGCGAGGCCGAACAGGCGGATCTTGATGAACAATACAACGAGGCTGTCAGCATGATTGAAGAGCTCGAGTTCCTGCAAATGCTGGGAGGTAAGGAAGATAAACTCAATGCTATTTTAAAAATTAACCCCGGGGCAGGAGGTACCGAAAGTCAGGATTGGGCTGAGATGTTGATGCGAATGTATATCCGTTGGGGTGAAAAAAATGGGTACAAAGTGAAGGAACTCGATTATCAGGAAGGGGATGTAGCCGGCATCAAATCCGTTTCGTTGGAGTTTGATGGAGATTTTGCTTTCGGCTATTTAAAGGGAGAAAACGGTGTCCACCGACTGGTTCGCCTCTCACCTTTCGACTCGGCTAACCGTCGTCATACCTCTTTTGCCTCGGTCTATATTTATCCCGTTGTGGATGACTCCATTCAGATTGACATAAGTCCTTCCGATATCACCTGGGATACATTCAGGTCGAGCGGACCCGGGGGACAAAATGTAAATAAAGTGGAAACGGCTGTTCGACTTCACCACGAGCCAACCGGTATAGTTGTCGAATGTCAGGAGACCCGGTCGCAAGGACAAAACCGGGAAAAGGCATTACAGATGCTAAAATCACAACTCTACGAAATAGAGATGCGAAAGCAGCAGGAAGCCCAGGCCAAAATCGAGGGTAACAAAAAGAAAATCGAATGGGGATCGCAGATACGATCGTACGTGTTACATCCCTATAAATTGGTAAAAGATTTACGAACCAACTACGAAACTTCCAACGTGCAGGCAGTGCTGGATGGCGAGTTGAATGATTTTATCAAAGCCTACTTGATGGAATTCGGAGGAAATACCAATGATTGACGGTTGAGGAGGGTAAAACATAGGGTTCCAATGGGTTCATTTTTTACTTCATGGCGCTTCTCTCTTTTTATTTTTCCACTGACAAAGTAAACTTGATAGGGAAGTTGAATCTCACCTTTACCGGTTTGCCGCGCTGCTTACCAGGTATCCACTTAGGCATATTCTTAATTACTCTTACTGCTTCCTGATCCAGGGCATCACTAATCCCACGCAATACTTTAATATTACTGACAGCACCATCAGTACCAATAACAAATTGTAAATACACTGTACCTGATTGAAACTTTTGTTTTGCTTCCGCAGGATAATGAGTGTTTTGAGCCAAATAGTTCATCATAGCATCCATCCCTCCGGGAAATGAAGGCATCTCCTCAACAACTGCATATTCCATTTCAGAAAAACAATAGTAGTAAAACTCTTTGTTATCATATACATACTTTTCCCGATGTGCACCCACGGTATCAATATTATGGTAATCAAATACTATGGGAATAAATAGTTGAACATTAACAGGTTGCCCATTTAATATGGCAGGTTTTGTAGCAGGCAGGCTTTTTACTACACGTATTGCTTCATAATCATAGGCATTTAAAGTATCTTTCGGTTCAAGCAACCGAACCTGTGAAATTTTGTTGTCTTTACTTACAACAAATTCTATGTTAACTGTGTCGATTATCTTTTGATGTACTATGTTGACAGGATACATTAATGAGTTTTTTATGTAACCTGAAAGGCCTTTTAAGCCCACGTTAAACTCCGGTAAACTGTCCACTTTACTGTATATTTGGTCACCAGGTTGTTTATCGGGTTTAAACGAGATTGATAAATTGGAATAAACCCGCACTTTGTGGCCATTAATCATTCCCGCTTCCCACTTGGGCATATTTTTCACGAGCCTTAGTGCCTCCTCATCACACCCGTATCCTATTCCTTTGATAACATGAATATGGGAGAGTGTCCCATCCGGTTCTACCACCATTTTAACATACACTTTTCCACTGATGTTGTTTTGTAAAGCAGCATCGGGGTACTTGATATTTGTATAAAGGTAGTGAAATAAAGCTTTGGTGCCACCATTAAAAGTTGGGCTTTGGTCGGCAATAACATGAATGGTCGTATCCTGAAATGTTTGACTGAAGCCATGGAAGGAGGTTGCTACAAAAACAAATATTAGCGAGTTAAGAAATAATAATCGGGTTTTCATAGTTGGTTTTTTATTCTTTCAAAAATAGATTTTTTTTTTGAAAACATCATCATTCACGTCAACGATTGATAGTTTGACCAGATACTTTTTATTATGTCCATTCTGAATATTCATCGCCTGATAAGAAGGTGAGATCATCTCTAAATCCGCTCTCGCGGTTTGTAACTTTTAAGCAGATTAGAAAATAAAACCTCCATGACTGTCTAACGACACACAAGGGAATGATTATCCGACCCTGTAGGGGTCGAATCTTATTAGCCAGGGTGAAACCCCGGGTATAAAGAAAAATTGAATCCGTTTTGGAGTGATTTTTTTCGCGTT
>JANTGU010000189.1 GCA_024762735.1 Bacteroidales bacterium
CGAAATATTCAGGGTCAAATTCTTCACCTAACCAATCCATATAGCTCTCATATTCTTCATGGTCAGGATTTTTTAGCACCTCCAGCATTTCAGCATATCCCCAAACTCCTCCACAATCCTCCGGCGGACAATTCATCTTTCCGTCCACGCAGACAGGGTGCTTTAAACTATTATCCAATGGTAGTATTTTTTCTAAAATAATATCATGATCCCACGAATCACCAAAGTCATATTCATAGATTATCTTTTCTTTCTCTTTAGTTAATAAATCACTTACTATCATGTTTTTGTAATCCACGCTGTCCAGTTCATCCCATAAATCATCATCTTGCATTCGCATGGCATAAAAGGTGCGGTTTTTAATGAATTGATGCAGATGGGTATTTGTCCACCCCATGGATATCTGAATAACCTCATGAAGCTCAGACAACAATAAGTCAGAAGGCACCAGCACTCTTCTCCAAATCAGGGGTTTACTCCCTTTCAATACAATTTTTATCTGATAAACACTTTTTTGCATGCTTCTCTTTCTTTAAATACTACTATAATGTTCATTCAACGATTTTTGTCAAAGCTTACAACGTTGAGCTATGCCCCGGCCATCTCCGAGTCACCCACCATGACGATGTTGTCATTTACCTGATCGTGTTCAATTTCACCATCTTTTAGGCGAACAATACGATGGGCATGTAAAGCAATGTCAGGCTCGTGCGTGACCAGGATGATGGTATTTCCTTCCTTGTGAATCTCTTCAAGCAAGCCCATGATTTCAACGGAAGTCTTTGAATCGAGATTTCCCGTGGGTTCGTCCGCAAGCACGATAGAAGGCTTGTTTACCAATGCCCGGGCTATGGCCACCCTTTGTCGTTGCCCCCCTGACAGTTCATTGGGACGGTGGTTCATTCGATCAGCGAGTTGCACATGCTCCAGCGCTTCCTTGGCCATTTCGATACGCTGATGCTTTGAATAACCTGCATAGATTAAGGGCAGTACCACGTTTTCGAGTGCCGTGGAGCGCGGCAGCAGGTTAAAGGTTTGAAAGATAAAGCCAATTTCGCGGTTTCGCACATCCGCCAGCTCGCTATCGGTCATCTTGCTTACATCTACATCGTTTAAAAAATAGCTTCCCCTTGTGGGGGTATCCAGGCATCCCAGAATGTTCATCAAGGTTGATTTTCCGGAACCGGAAGGACCCATCATGGCTACGAACTCATTTTTATGAATGGATAAATCGATGCCGTTTAAAGCCTTTACCGTTTCGGTACCCACTTCGTAGAAACGGGAAATATCTTTCAGCTTAATTATTTCTTCTGTTTTCATATTCAAATATATTAACCCTTTTAAGGGTGCTCAAAGGTAAGCATACCTTTTAATATTTCACGACAAAATCCTGTTTAACCACGCCCTTTTTAAAAAATACCAATCCAAACCAAAAAATATCGATGGTCAGGCTTACACGACTATCTTTTTTAATGGTGTTCCAGGCAGCTTCCATCCCTGCTGACCAGTGAATATCATCAAAGATAAAGAGCGTGTCGTCATGGGCTTTTTCCATACATTGATTAAAGTAGTTTAACGTGGGCTGCTCGCGGTGGTTGCCATCGAAAAACACGAAGTCAAGTTTGTCGAACCCTTGCAATACCCCGGGAAGAATGACATCGAAATTACCATTCGAAACTTCTATGTTATTAATATTGGTTTGCTCGAAGTTTTCGCGCGCCACGGCACAAAGGCCGGGACATCCTTCCATGGTCACCATTTTACTATCCGGCAGCCCCTTTTTAAGATACATGCTGCTCACCCCTGCCGCCGTTCCAAACTCCAGCATGGTGGTGGGTTTGAAGTATTTCATCAAATTGTAAAGAAGATGTAAACGGGCTTTGGTATGTGAACGCTCTTTAACAATTTTTCCCAGCGGCTTTAAATAAACCTGGTAATCGTTTTCGCCTGCTCCTGCGCCAAAATCAGTGGTTTCGATGGCTGATTTTTTTTGCTTCAAATCGTCAACGTAGGCATCCAGCAGGGCAAAATCAGGATAATACTCGTGGTTGCGAAATACCTTATTGATTAAATCGTAAACAAAAGGCGAGTGAGTTTTAAATCGCGATTTGGCAGTAAGCCTGTATTTAAGATATCCCGATGCTTGCGCTATCATTCCCATGAATCAAACTATTTAAATGCTATTTTGTTAATATAAAACACGGTGCGTGATGACTTATCCTGCAACGAACGATTTCTCAATTTCTGATAACCATAAACCAGATAGTAATCACTGTACCAATGTTTTAAACGATTATTCTCATCCTGCACCACCCGATCTTTAACAAATTTTGTTTCCAGTGGAGTCTCTTCCCTGTCACCAATATCGATAGAGCCTTTAAAAGTCTGACTAATAATTTTTCCTTTATTCACGTAGGCAAAGGTAATTAAGTCATTGTCGGTAACCGCCATCACATGGTTTTGTAACGAATAGGTTTTTAATTCGTTAATGGGAAAATCGTTGTTCCAAACCATGTTGCCGTTGTTGTCAAATCCCGCGAAAATAACATCGTAATACTCGTACCCGTCAAACACCTGGTAGGTCATGGGGTACGGACGGCCATAAAAATCGTAATCCATCCGCGATTCGGTTTTGAAGTAGGGTTTATAAAGCTCAACCGAGAAAACGGTTTTATCGTCACTATGGATAATCAACGGGTTACTGATTTTGTAAAAAACATTTACCTTTTTAAAGTCGGTGTCGCCACCCTTGGTGGTTCTAATCTCTTTACCATGCACCGAGTAGTAAGTGTTATCAAATTTCATAAAGTCGTAAAAGGCGAATTTATCCTGCTTACCTTCGGTGAAATGAAGGTAGAAAAACCCTGCTGAAAGGGCTTTACTATCGTAGTCGTCTTCGCTGCCAAGGTCACTCCATGAAGGTTTTCTGCCTGCCAGCAAATCGTATGTTCCCAGGATGGAAAGCTGCTTTCGGGTAATGGAAACGAATTTATAATTGCGGGGAATACGCAGGTTATCAGGGTAATCTACTTTTAATGTATCGGTACTTTTACCCAGCCTGTTAAAAACATAAATGTAATCGGTAAAAAAAGTTACCGGATTAAAAAACTTGGCAACCACGTAAAACTGCCCGGTTCCATTATCCGCGTGGATAGTTTCTATCAGCGCCTCTTCTTCCTTGTTTACATGGAAAGGAGCTATCTCGCCTGTTGTTAGATCAACAAAAGCCAAATCAGCTTTTTGTTTGGCCATACGAAGACCCAGGCAAGCCGTGTTACCCAGCACGCCAAAACCGGCAATTTGTGACTTGTAAGGTATCGATCCCGAGATACTGGTAAAATGTTGTTCCTTTGGATTATAAATCACGATTTCATAAATATCGTAATCCTTCGACACCTTGTCGCGATTCTTGAATAAAAAATAGACCTTTCCATTGGCTTTATCTGAAGTACTGTATTCCAACTTGCTTGGCAGCGGAACCGACTTCAACCATTCCTGCTTTAACGATTGGTTGAGCAACCCAAAATACCAAATGCGTTTTCCCTTATCATCGATTTCGCTTGATTGATAGAATACTAAAACGCCCTCTTTTCCAACAGGTTCAACATGATACGATTCCACATCCAAGTCACCTGCCACTTCCAGCCTTACCGGCATTAGCTTTTGAGCCCTTGCCGGAAAAGTCACGAGCAGCATGGTGAAAATCGATAATAAAATAAGTCGCTTGGTCCTCATGATAGTTTAACGAAAAGGCAAAGGTACAAGTATATTGTATCAAAAATATTTTTTTATCGGCATTAATGATGTTGCCTTGTTGGGTAAAAATTGTATTTTGGCACTTTAAAATATTGATACAATTAAAATCTTGATCAATGGTGTCAACCCGTTACATTCGATTATTTCTTTTGGTTTTGTTTCTTTTGTTATTGCAGGGTTTTGTCTTTACGCAAACAAAGGGAGGGGAAAAATCGGTCACAAGACAGTTGTCTGCCATCGAAGAGATTGACACCTTGAATAGTATGGGCAAACAAGCCTATAAAAGTCAGCATTTTACCGAAGCCGAGAATTACTTCCGAAAAGCACTCTCTATATCGGAGAAAATTGACCACATTGCTTCTCAAGCAAAAATGCACAACAATATTGGCATTATTGAAGATACAAAAGGTAATTTTACCGAAGCATTGGAACACTATAAAGATGCTCTTAAATTTTATGAACAAAATGACGACAAAGACGGCATAGAAAAAGTATATAATAACATAGGCATTGTTTACGAAGAGTTAAACATTTTTGATAAAGCACTCGACTATTTTAAGCTTTCGCTGGCTTTAAAAATTCATAAAGAAAAAAAGAACTTTTTAAGTATTGCGGGCACCTATAATAATATTGGTATCATTTACGAAAATCACCTTCATGAATCAGACTCTGCTCTGTTTTATTATCAGAAAGCACTATCCAATTATCAAACTGCCGGCTATGATAATGGCAAAGGAAAAGTATGCAGTAATATCGGATTGTTGCATTTCAGACAACAAGAGTTCAAGAAGGCTGACAGCTGTTTTAGTGAGGCTTATGAGGTGTTTTCTGAAGGAGAGAATAAAAGTGGCATTGCCTCGGTATTGTATTACAAGGCCAAACTGAATATTGAAAACAACCAAATAAAACTGGCGCTAAACCAGCTCGAGCAAGCGCTTACCATGGCTGGAGACCTCCAACTGAAAACCCTCCAAAAAAATATCCTGAAAGCCTTTTCACTGGCTTACGAAAAAATTCACAACCCCGACAGCGCATTAGTTTATTATAAAAGGTATCAGCATTTGAGCGAAGAGCTGCTTAACGAGAAAAAACTGGAAAAAGTTAAAACACTGGAACAAAAAATGGCCATCGACCATAAAAACTTTGAAATTAACCTGCTTAAAAAAGACAAAGAAATTGGTGATTTGCGACAAACCCGACAAAACATCCTTATCGTTACCTTGTTAATATTGTTGGTGAGTATTCTCATTATTTTTTACCAGCAGACACGCCGCAAAAAAATACAAACGGAAATTGAACTGGGCAAGGCCAAAACAAGATTGTTACGCACGCAAATGTCCCCTCACTTTATATTTAACTCGCTGATGTCGATACAAAGCTTTTTAATCGAAGGTGATGTAAAAGGAGCTTCTAAATTTTTAA
>JANTGU010000190.1 GCA_024762735.1 Bacteroidales bacterium
AACGACTTCTTTCCAAACGGAATTTTTGGGTTATTACCACCAACTCAACGGCGGCCTTCGTGTTGGCTTTTCTTTTTATATTTTACGTTAACCATTTTACCACGTTGCTATCGGCCGGAATGTTTGATTATGATGTCAGCTTTAATTATTACGTGATTTATTATCATATTGAACCTTACCAATGGACCCACGATTCGGTGAAGTTAATGTACAGCGCCGGCCCCATTTTGGTGTTGTTGGTGGGTCTTATTTCGTTGATAGGTTTTTACTCTATGGTGGAAGAGGTTGCCCGGGCAAAAATTTTCTTTATCTGGCTTACCTTCTTATCGTTTAATTATTTTTTTGGAGGCCTGCTGTTAGGTAATCTTTTTACCAAGGGGGTGGGGCATGTTTTCAACTGGATGTATCTAAACAGCACTGAAAAACTGGTGGTAGCCATGATTGGTTTTTTCGGGTTGATAGGAACCGGTTTTTTAATGGCCAAACCCATCGCCATTTCTGCTAATTCCTATTACAAGGAATTTAATCCCAGGTTGTTTCCTTTCTTTTTTACCGCCCAGGCTATTCTTCCCTTCCTCATCGGGACTATTCTGGTTGAGCTCTATTTTCTTCCCAATCCCAACTTTCAGGTAATGTGGTTTTGGGCTCCCATGATTGTTTTACTTTTGATAATTTACAAGGTGCTCGATTCAGCCGATAACCTCTATTTTGATGAAGAGGACAGGTATGTAGTTTATTCTAAAGGGTTAATTATTACCGCTGCAGCAGTTTATGTGGGTTTCCGTCTTATTCTTTCCCACGAGTTTTACATCAACTGGTAAGCGTTACCAACCGCAACACTACTTTTTAACCAGTTTCGTAACGGTAAACTTGGTTTTTGTACCCGTCTTGATAAAATAGATGCCTTTTGGTAATGCCGCAATATTCATGACGGTCTGATTTGAATGGGATTTCATCTCCTTAATGATATGTCCTGACACATCCAGCAGGACGATGCTATTTAGTGGCTCATCGCTTACGATGGTAACAAAGTCGTTGGCGGGGTTGGGTTTTAGGGTGACGGCAGGCGTGTTATTCTCCTCAACTCCCACGCTGCTGTCGCAACTCATGATGGCTTCCCAACCCGCGTGGGTTACCATGCCGTCAGAATGAAACTTAAAAGTGAGGGCGCCATCATCATTGGTGGCCACAATCTTACCGGGATTTTCCGTACCGCAGTACAATCCTATGGGCGTGGCCGAGGTAGAGCTGCCATCGTAGATTTTCAAATAATCGTAACTGCAGTTGTATTCCGGCTCCACGTCGAAGCTGGTAAAGTCAGCCACCATTTTAGCATTGGGTGTAGCCGGTACAAAGGTCATGACAAGGTCTTCGTTGTTACCATAATTAGCGTCGGCGCCACCGGTATCGTAAAAATTCCCGCTACAAACAGTAAAAGTACCGTTTTGCATCAGGTAGTTTTCTGATACGGTAATATAATTTGTTTTGGTAATCTGACTTTGCGCGCCGCTGGAATCGGTAACAGTGAGGGTTACATCATACTGTCCCAGCTGGTTGTACACAATTCCCTGTGGATTTTGATCGGTTGACGAAGCAGGGTCACCTCCGGGAAACGACCAGTTCCACGAAACGATGCTATCGCCATACGAAGCATCGAAAAAATCAGCGGCGTCACCAGCGGAAAGGGTCGTGTCGCTGGCATAGAAATCAGCCAAAACAGGCCCTGCCGGTTGTAGCTGAACATCTAAATTAGTGGCTTGCCTGTCGGTAACCGAAACCGTGATGGTTTGAGCGTGGTAACCGAAAGCTGAATAGGTAATGTCATAGTTTCCTGCTTTCAACAACCTGTGATAGTTGCCCACGGGTAATGACGAATAAACCTCCGAGTTGTCTTCGTCATGACCGTTTATAAATACTTTGGCCTGAATGGGATTGCCGTTTTGGCTGTTGGTGATAACCCCTCTAACCCCATAGGTAGATTCTTTCATGTAGTTTAAAAGCGACCGGTAATCGTAATCCCAAAAGTCAGGAAGTTGCGACGCCGGCGGGGTTTTGTCATGCGAAAGCTCCATGGTGACCTCACGACAGTGTTTAAAATAGTTCATGTAATCCTGCCTGCCGCCCGTGATGGAATACCATGCGTACCCGTTGGTTACCCCGTTGTTCAAGTCGGTAAAATAGCCGGGAACAGCATATTGATGAATCGTGTCGGCAAATTCTCTGGATACAAAATACCACCAGTCGTTGTCAGCAGCTAACCGCGACCAGGTATCCCATGGGTAATTAACCACCTCGGAACCACCGTGCAGGTTGGCTGACATCACCAAATCGTGCTCATCGGCAAAATTCATAAAAGCCACGGTTTCCTCCTGATAGGCATTGCCGTCAGGGTGGGGACCCGCTTCCGGGTCGGGATAGTTTCTGTTTAGGTCAACCCCGTCACTGTTGGTGCGTGTTGCCCCGTAAACAGTATTGTTGCCACCATGGTAGGTACCATCAGGATTGGCCAACGGGTTGATCCAAATATCAATGCTGTCAACCATGCTGGTAACCTCGGGCAATACGCCGTAATTGGAAAGCAAGTAGTCGATTAAACGGAGCATCAGCACGTAGCCGGTCAGTTCGTCGCCATGCATAGAGGAGGTGTACATAAATTCCGGTTCGTCTTGAGCGGTGTTTAAATCATTGTTGATATGAATGAACAGTAGTTCGCGGCCACTATCAAGGGTGTCGATGCTCACGAGTTCACAAAGTGAAGGGTGGTCGGTTTGAAACTGTTGCATCATACTTACATACGCTTCGTAGGTGGGGTAAAAGTCCCAATCGTTTATCGTTTTCAGGTTGATGTGGTTAACCATGTTGGGTTGTCTTACCATGGAAGGCGGGGTGAGTACCCGGTAGTTCAATCCTGTGGTTAAGAATTTCTGAAATTGGGTCCTGTTGGCGTAGGCAGTAATGTGGTTTTGTTCAATATTATCCACATAAACCAGCTTGGCTACTTTCACTACATCAAGCATAGGGTTGGATGACAGAATGTTAAAATAAACTTCCCCGTGACTGTTCAAATAATCAATGGCCTTGTTTTTTTCGCTTTGTTGTCCAAACCCGGACAAGGAAAAAACAATGAAAAAAGCAACAATAAAAAACCGTTTCATCGTTAATGGGATATTTATTTGGAAGAGATAATTTTTTGCAGTTGTACCTGGAGTGCCTTGTTAATTTTTACCATGGGTAACCGGAGGTTGTTTTTGGCAAGCCCCATCATGCTAAGAGCAGCTTTAATGCCGGACGGGTTTCCATCAGCAAAAATAGCATCGATAAATTCTAATAGAGAGAAATGAATTTTTAAAGCCTCCTCGTACTTTTTAGCTTTCAGCAACCGCACCATGTTTGAATACTCTTTGGGGTAACCCATGGCAGCCACCGAGATAACTCCGTCTGCACCCATGGTCATCATGGGGAATGTTAACGCGTCATCACCTGAAAATACTTTAAACTCTTTAGGTTTGTCGCGCAGCAGTTCCATAATCTGCCCCATGTTGCCGGAAGCCTCTTTCATTCCCATGATGTTTTTAAACTCTTTGGCCAAGCGAACGGTGGTTGCTGCCGAAATGGTGGAGCAGGTTCGCCCGGGTACATTGTACAGGATAACCGGAACAGGACTGGCACCTGCTATCAACTTGAAATGGTTGTAAATACCCTTTTGGTTGGGCTTGTTGTAATAGGGTGCCACCGATAATATGGCATCGATACCCTCAAAATCCTGACCCTTAATATAATCCACGATGGCATGCGTGTTGTTGCCACCACATCCCAGCACGATGGGTACCCGGCCATTCACTGTTTCTTTAATGAAATTAACCACGGCATATTTTTCGTCCGTGCTTAAGGTGGCTGCCTCGCTGGTGGTTCCCAGTGCCACGATAAAATCGATACCACCTTTAATAATGTGTTCGATAATTTGTTCCAGCGATGTAAAGTCCACTGTACCATAATTGTGGAATGGTGTTACAATGGCAACCCCGGTTCCGTCGATGCCTGTTTTCATAAATGTTGGTTTTGAAAAGGAGATGGTAAAAATAAGAAAATAATAATTTAAAACGTCGATTAATGGGTTACCTTTGGCAAATCAATACAATATTTTGTTACTAGATGAAAATCACCTTTTTAGGAACCGGAACTTCGCAGGGTATTCCCGTGGTGGCATGTCCCTGTGATGTGTGTCATAGCGATGATGTTAAGGATAACAGGCTCAGGACCTCTGTGTTGGTGGAAACAGCCGGCCAACGATTTACTATTGATGCAGGTCCCGATTTCCGTTATCAAATGTTGCGGGAAGAGGTTAAACACCTTGATGCTATCCTGATTACCCACAGTCATAAAGATCATATTGGCGGCCTGGATGATGTGCGTTCGTTTAACTACCTTCAAAAAAAAGCCATGAATATCTATGTGGCACCGTTTCATCAAGAGGAGATTAAAAGGGAGTATTCGTACGCCTTTCAGGAGGATCCCTATCCCGGAGTGCCCAATTTTAATTTGATAGATATCGGGCAAACACCTTTTTATGTGGGAGATGTTAAAATTATTCCCTTGCCGGTGTTGCACATGAAAATGGAGGTAACCGGTTTTAGGATTGGCGGCTTCGCTTATATAACCGATACCAACTACATCCCGGGTGCCATACTGGCGCAGCTGCTCGATTGCAAAGTGATAGTCCTTAACGCGTTACGAAAAAGGAAACATGTTTCGCACTATAACCTGGAAGAAGCGGTTAATGTTTTGCAATTCCTTCATCCCGAAAAGGCTTATATTACCCACATCAGTCACCTGATGGGTTTTCATGATGAAGTAAACCATGAACTACCCGATTTTATCGAGCTGGCTTACGATGGTTTACAAATTGAAGTTTAAACAACTTCGTTATAAAACTTGGGGGTAAGGATGGCATAGTTAATAAATCGTCGTTAAACTTTTAAATTCAAGTCCAATAATTGATTTATTTTACATCTTTGTTAAAGAAGTTGTGTGTTGCAAATAATTTGAGATAAATCATAAACAGATGAACCCTCGATGATTGCCTGAAGATACAAAGGCAAAAGATTACCCGACCCTGTAGGGGTCGAATATTAATA
>JANTGU010000191.1 GCA_024762735.1 Bacteroidales bacterium
GTACCCAAAAAAGATAAAACCGACATGTAGCCCATCCCGTTCCATGAGGCCGGTTCGTAAATAAGCTTATGCGGTATCTCCGTGAAGAGAAGAAGATAAAAAAGGGCGGGAATACCGATAAAAAAGAAAGTCAGCGAAGTGATATTTACAGAGTTGATACCATGAAAATAATACTTCACCAAATTAACATTAATGGCATAACAAAGAGCTGCCGCCACAACCAGCAACGAATATGTAACGCCGGTATGTAAGTCCACCCCACTGGAAGCATAAATCAAGCCGACTGCCCCGGCTAACCCGATAATAACTCCTGCTATGTTAAACCAGTGTGTTTTTAACTTGAAAAACATAATGCCGATAACAAGGGTAAAAAGCGGGGTCAGTGAGTTCAGCGTTCCGGCCAGAGAACTAGCTATGTGCGTTTCGGCAATGGCAAAAAGGTAGGCTGGAAAGAAGCTGCCCACGATACCGGACACAAACAAAAGCCAATAGATCTTTTTGGGCGTATCTTTCAACGCTTTGTAAGCCCAGGGAAGCATAAACAGAAAGGTCAGTACAATACGCAGCAAACCCACCTCAGTCCCGGTAAACCAAATCAACGATTTCTTGATGAGGATAAACGAGGTGCCCCAAACCAACACCAGGGTGAGTAAAATTAACCACGAAACAAGGGTCTTGTTGCTTTTCATTAACCTTTTTTTAAGGCTGCTAAAGTAGGCATTTCTGCTCTTAGCAAATCTCAAGTGTAAAAAATGATTGTTGGTGGAGAGCAAAATATAAAATAATCATTTTTGATTATAAATGCCCTGAAAGGGCTTATTATTATAATCCGGGGCAACGTCCCGGTTAGCCATGCTAATAAGTATCTCGCCCTAAAAGGGCAGCTTATCATCCTTACTGTTAAGCTGCCCTTTCAGGGCGTAATCGAAGTTTGTTTTTTTAAAATATTTAGTCTTTCATACAACATCAAAAACAATAAATAATATCTTGCCATTTTTTTAAAAGACAAATAATCAAATCATGAAAATCTTAGCAAATATACTTTGGCTTATTTTCGGCGGGTTTGCCACCGCCATGGAATATTTTGCTGCCAGCATCGCGCTGATGGTAACCATTATCGGCATCCCTTTTGGGCTTCAAACCCTTAAACTGGGGGTATTGGAACTGTGGCCTTTTGGCAGCAGGGTGGAAACCACCGAAGGTAATCCCGGCTGCCTCTCTACCATTATGAACATCATCTGGTTTTTCGTGGGTGGGTTTTGGATTATGATTACCCACGTGGCTTTTGGCATCCTGCTTTTTGTTACTGTTATTGGTGCACCCTGGGGTTACCAGCATTTCAAACTGGCAAAGTTGGCACTTACCCCGTTTGGGAGAACCATTGTGCCGGAGTTAGACCTATAACCGCATTACCCCTCTTTGTACTTTTTATCAAAAAACCCTTTTTGCAGTTTAATTGCCAATTTCTGCATTTCAGAAAGTAAATCTACAGCTCACCATTCTTTTTATTCAGTTAAGGTAGCCTAACTATAGTTTTGCCACAGAAATATAAAAAGAATGTCGACTAAGCTTGATAGATTAATGAGGAAAATAGCAACATACACGGTAATTACAGGAGCGGGACGTGGTTTAGGAAAGAGCATTGCCATCGAATATGCAAAAAGAAACAGAAACCTGGTTTTGATTTCGTTACCCGGGGAAAACACTAGCCGATTGGGAGAAGAATTATCCCAAAAATATAAAATCAAAGCTGCAATTCACGAAACCGATTTACGTGATGAAAATAATATCCGCAGTCTTGCCCGATGGATAAAAAATCATTTTATTGTTGACACGCTGGTTAACAATGCAGGCATTGGAGGAACCCGGCATTTTTCAGAAGCAGAGCCGGAATATATTAATACCATCATGCAGCTAAACATGAAAGCACTGGTTTTGCTGACGCATGAACTGTTACCCATGTTAAAGCTGCAAAAGAAAGCCAATATCTTAAACATTGCGAGCTTGGCAGCCTTTGGCCCAATCCCGTATAAAACTGTATATCCGGCATCAAAAGCATTTGTGTCATCATTCTCCAAAGGGCTTAACAGCGAGTTGAAAAATACATCGGTAATAGTTTCTGTAGCTTATCCCGGCGGCATGCTTACCAATCCTGAAATCATTGAAAGGGTTAAAGATTATGGCTGGCTTGTAAAGAGCACCTTTCTATCTCCTGAAAGAGCAGCTGGAATCATTGTCAGCAAGATGCTTAAAGGTAAAACCATGATTGTCCCCGGATTTGCCAGTAAATTAAGCAAGTTGCTCATGGGTTTGATCCCGGAACAAATAAGACTGAAAATGTTCAGAAAAAACTTGCAAAAGGAGTTAAAAATAAACCTGGCATAATGGAAAGAGTTTTGGTAACAGGAGCCAATGGCTTACTGGGTGCAAACATAGTGGCACAGCTAAACAGCATGAATTTCAGGGTTCGAATTCTTGTGCGAAAAGGCAGTAATCGGATTTCGTTAAAAGGACTTGATTTTGAAGTTTTTGAAGGAGAAATTACCTGCAAAGAAGACGTCTTTCATGCTGTTTCAGGTTGTGATTATGTGATTCACAGTGCCGCCCGCACAGCACAGAGCCCGTCAGATTTAGAGGCCTACCGGGAAGTTAATATTAACGCAACCCGGCTATTGATGGATGCTGCAAAGCATGGTAAGGTTAAAAGGTTCGTTTTCGTTAGCACTGCCAATAGCTTCACCAATGGCTCGCTGACCAACCCCGGAAATGAAAACTCAGGTTTTATGCCATGGCTAAAAAAGTCGGGATATGCATATAGTAAATATTTAGCTCAAATGGAAGTCATTAAACAAGCAAAAGAAAAAGGTTTTCCTGCAGTAGTGGTTAGCCCTACCTTTATGATTGGCCCTCGCGATGCCAAACCAAGCAGTGGCAGGCTGATACTGCATGGACACAAAAATCGCATCGTGTTCTATCCTCCGGGTGGAAAAAGCTTTGTTGATGTAGAAGCTGCTGCTGAAGCAGCCTGCCGCGCACTTACTCAAGGTAAGATTGGAGAATCCTATCTTTTAGCAGGAACAAACATGACTTACCGCGACTTTTTTAACCTGATCAGTCAAGTCACCGGAAAAAAGAAAGTGCTCATTCCCATCCCCCAATGGCTGCTTACTTTTAACGGGTACTTATCCACAGTATTGCATAAATTATTTTCCATATCTTTACCCTTAAATGTCACAAACGCAAGGTTGCTCGGTCTTGATAACTACTTCTCCAATGCGAAAGCAGTAAGTGAATTGGGCATGAGACAAACTGATTTGAAGAATTCAGTTACCAGGGCAATCAATTGGTTTGAAAAAAATAACATCAGTTAGCCATGCAAAAATTAAAAACATCAAAATTCCTGCTACGGATATTCGTAATATTTTTAATTCATTTTGTTTTTAAGCTGGGAGATTTATCTTTTACCCCTTTTTATAAAATAACCAACAGAGGGGTAACCTTTACGGTATTTTTTATAATTTTTTGGATAATAGCCTGGTATGCAGCCGAATTGATAAACAACACTATTTTAAAACCAAGTCACAGAAAAAATAAGCTCCAGTTGGTTATGCTTTTTGGTGTGAACTTTATATACGGGTTATTGATGTCATCAATCTTCAATTTCCTCTATCGCTATGGCGACATTGTTTTATTTAACAACAGCAAAGCATGGGAATCAGTTATGTTGTTTAATCCCGAACTAACTTTGAGCCTTTTTACCTTTTATATGATGGTGTTTCTGTTTGATTTTTACTATCAGGAAAATATAAAGCGAAAAGAAGAACAGCTTGAAATGGAGAGAATTCAAAAGGACAACACTTTAGCGCAATATTTAAATTTAAAATCACAAATTGAACCTCATTTTTTATTTAACAGCTTAAGTGTTTTATCGTCGCTTATACAAACAAATACTGACCTTGCTTCAGATTTTGTACTACGGCTATCGCGGTTAATGCGGTTTGTGGTTGAAAAAAATGAAATGCTGCTGGTGCCTTTGAGTGAAGAACTTGATTTCGTGGAAAATTATCTGTTTCTAATACAAACCCGTTTTGATGACGGAATTGTGTTTGAGAATCATCTTGAAAAAATGATGGTTCTTAACAACTTTATTCCGCCGGCGGCAATACAATCGTTGATTGAAAATGCGATAAAGCACAACAAGTTTTCCGGGGAAGTACCGCTGAAAATAAAATTATACAGCACCAAAAACCGCATTGTTATAAGCAACAATCTAAATCTCAGAAAAGATGAGGTGAACTCCACCAAACAAGGGCTTGAAAACCTGAAGGCACGCTTCTCACATTTCACCAATGATCAGGTTACCATTACACAGTCAAAAACAGAATTCATTGTTTCCCTGCCACTTTTAAACGAAAAACCTTATGAACGTTTTAATATTTGAAGACGAAAAACATACAGCCAACCGGCTCATCCAATTGTTGAAAGAAATTGATGGCAATATCCATATAGAGGCGGTTATCGGTTCAATAAAAGAAGGAATTGAATGGTTCAGAAGTCATCCAATGCCGGATTTGATATTTCAGGATATTCGCCTGCGCGATGGTATTTGCTTTGAACTTTACAACGCTGTTGAAGTAACAGCACCCGTAATTTTTACCACGGCATACAGCGAGTACGCCATCAGGTCGTTTCAGGTAAACAGCATTGACTATATTGTAAAACCCTACAGCAAGGGTGATATTGTTAACGCGCTGGAAAAATTCAAAAGAGTAAAATTAGCGTTTGATCCACCGGAAAAGAAACTGCTGGAAGAGATACTAAGTCGTAACTCCTTTACCCCCAGAAGAAGATTTTTGATTAAAAACGGAGATAACTATGTTATTATCAAAAGTGAGGAAATCGCCCGGTTTATTTCGGAAGAAAGCGTTACAACCGCTGTTTTATTTGATGGAAGAAATTTTATTGTTGATTATTCAATCTCTGACCTTGCAAAACAAATGGATAAGACTGCCTTTTTGCAGATAAACAGGAGTTGCATAGTCAATATTGAAAGTGTGGAAAAGATCAGCTCCTGGTTCAACAGCAGGTTAAAACTTCAATTGACTCCCACCTCCGGCAAAGAGGTCATT
>JANTGU010000192.1 GCA_024762735.1 Bacteroidales bacterium
AGCTTTAAAACTATTATGGGCTATACCGATGAGGATGTAATTGGCAAAACATCCTTGGAATTTAATCTTTGGAAAGATTTATCTGCCCGATCTAAATTGGCGAAAAAGTTGGATCAAAACAAAACAGTAACCAATATGGTTGCTGAGTTTGTGACCAAGACGGGCGAAATTAGAACGGCACTCCTGTCGGTTTCTGTGGTTGAAATGTCAGGAAAACTTAATGTTTTAAGTATTGCCCGCGATATTTCAGACCGGATTGTAGCTGAGAAAAAACTAAAAGAATTAAACCGTGAACTCCGAAACCAAAATAAAAAACTGGAAACGTTAAATATTGAGCTGGAAGCGGCCAAACAAAAAGCGGAAGAGTCAGACAGACTAAAATCGGCATTTTTGGCAAATATGAGTCACGAAATCCGTACCCCGATGAACGGTATCCTTGGCTTTTCAAACCTGCTTAAAAACATGAACATCAGCACCCAGGAGCGGCTTACTTACCTGAATGTAATTGAGCAAAGCGGCAACAGGCTTCTCAACATCATTAACGACCTAATCGACATATCTAAAATTGAAGCGGGACAAGTTACGGTGAACCGCTCGGAATGCAATGTTACCAAGCAGATCACCTCCCTGTACACCTTCTTTAAACGCGAAGCAGAACAAAAAAACCTGGAGCTGATTTTGCAACCTCGTGTAAAAAAGGAGATGATTACGCTGGTTACCGATGAGGATAAATTGGTTGCCATTTTTACTAACCTTATTAAAAACGCGCTGAAATACACCAAGGAAGGTTCAATAATAATTGGGTTCCGGCGCGTGGATGGAGTGGTGGAATTTTTTGTGAAAGATACCGGAATAGGGATAGCGAAAGACAGACAAAAGGCTATTTTCGAGCGTTTTGTGCAGGCTGATATAGAAGACAGAGACGTTTATGAAGGCGCGGGACTGGGTTTGGCCATTACCAAAGCTTACGTCACCATGCTGGGTGGAACAATTCGTCTCGAATCGGAAGAGGGTAAGGGCTCTACCTTCTATTTTACGTTACCGGATAATGAAGCCGGGAGTCCATCACAACCGGTTGAAAAACCCGAAGATAGTACCAGGCAAGAACAGGAATTCCCAATGCTAAACATCCTGATTGTTGAAGACGAAGTGTTTTCTGATCAGTTGCTTACCGTGGTGCTGCAAAAAATGGCAAAGAAAATATATCATGCCACCTCAGGTGCGCAGGCTGTTGAGCTGTTCAGGCAGCATCCCGATATCGATTTAATCATGATGGACATCAAAATGCGCAATATGGATGGCTACGAAGCTACCAAAGCCATCCGGCAGATGGATAAAGAGGTAGTCATTATTGCGCAAACGGCCTACGCGCTGGTGGGCGACAGGAAAAAAGCCATCGAAGCCGGTTGCGACGATTATATCGCGAAACCAATTATTAAAAAAGAGGTGCTGAAAGTAGTTGGAAAGTATTTTACCGTTTAAACCATTTCATGAACAATTTTCCACAGGATAGCAAAAGGAAGCTGCAAGCACGTGTTGAACAGTTATTGCAACAAAACAAAGCCTTATCGGCCAGGTTAACAGAACTTGAAAAAGCCAACCGGGAGCTTGAAAGGGCGAAAGCCAAAGCCGAAGAGAGCGACCGCCTTAAAACCGCCTTTTTGCAGAATATGAGCCACGAGATTCGCACTCCCATGAATGGAATCATGGGCTTTACCGAGCTGCTTTCAAATCCTGACCTGAGTGACGACGAGCGTCAATCGTATATCAACATTGTTACAAAAAGTGGCGACAGGATGCTCAGCACTTTTAACGACCTTGTGGAAGTTTCGATGATTGAAACAGGGAATGTAACACTGCACTTTTCTACCATAAACCTTAATGGGGAGCTGGGTGATTTGTATGCCGATTTCAACCACGAGGCGAGAAGCAAAAATCTAACCCTAACCTTTTATTCCGACTTACCCGATCACAAAGCCAACATTTACACCGACCGCGAGAAACTGTCGGCCATTTTATTCCATCTTATAAAAAATGCTATTAAGTACACCCTCAACGGAACCATTACCTTTGGCTACAGGAAAAAAGATGAATGGCTGGAGTTTTACGTGGAGGATCATGGAGTTGGGATTCCGGCGGAACGCCAGCAAGCGGTTTTTGACAAGTTTACCCAGGCTGATATTGAAGATAAGAATGCTCTGGAGGGCTCCGGGTTAGGATTAACGGTTGCCAAGGCCTACGTGGAAATGCTGGGGGGTACTATTTGGATGAAATCTGTTGAAAACAAAGGGAGTACCTTCTATTTTACCATTCCTTTTAAAACATCAGGCGAAGCCGTTGACAGCGGGCAAAACCTGCGTCACCCTGTCCCGGCACGAAAGCCAAAAATTCTTATTGCCGAAGACGAACCCTACACAAAAGACTACCTTACCATTATTTTGCAGAATATGTGCAGCGAGATTCTCTATGCCGATAACGGCCTGGATGCTGTTAATGCATGCCGGGAAAATCAGGATATCGACCTGGTGTTGATGGATATTAAAATGCCGCAAATGAACGGGTACGAGGCAACCCGTGAAATCCGGAAATTTAACAAGGATGTTGTTATTATCGCGCAAACGGCTTATGCCATGTCCGGCGACCGGCAAAAGGCATTAGAAGCAGGGTGTAACGATTACATCTCCAAGCCCATTAACCGCGATGCCCTGGTTACCATGATTGAAGAAAAGTTCTATTGATTCAAATATAATTACAACTATCATGAGTAAACGATTAAAGCTGTTTGATACATTAACTCGACAAATAACCCTTTTTGGCCTGATCTCTATTTTAATATGGACAGGCATGATGACAGCCTTTTCGGTTCGGTCTGTTGAAACTTTACGAAAATCAACAATAGGCCTGGCAAAAAAAGAGGCGGAAACCCGATGGTTGATGGACCAATCATTCAGAAAATGGGCTGCTTCGCATGGGGGCTTTTATGTTCCGGTTGATAAAAATACACCACCCAGCCCTTATTTGAAAAAAGTTAAACACAGGGATATTATTACAACTTATGGTGACACGTTAACCCTGATTAACCCTGCCAGATCGTTGCGCATGTTGAATGAGTTTAATTCAAAAGAGTATGGGTTAACGGGACATATAACCAGTTTAAAACTTTTACGACCCGAAAATAGACCTGATGCCTGGGAGCATCGTGCCCTGCTCTCCTTTGAAAAGGGGGCGACGATGGCAGAGGAAGTGGTGAATGATAGCGGTAAAATAGTCTATCGTTTGATGAAGCCACTGATTGCTCAAAAAAGCTGTTTGAAATGTCATGCTCAACAAGGCTACAAGGTGGGTGATATCAGGGGTGGGATCAGTATTTCTGTACCGTTAGATGAATATATAGCTGCCGAGAGAAAAACAGAGAAAGCAAAGATGATTGCCTATAGTCTCATCTGGCTATTGGGAATGATTGGCATTGTGATAGCCTGGGCAACATTGAGCAAAAAGAACAAGTTGTTAGCCTCTGCACAGCAACATTTGAAAGACTCAAACAACATGCTGGAACAGAGGGTGGCCGAGCGTACAGTTCGACTCAACCAAACTAATAAGATGCTGACGCGGGAAGTGGCGGAGCGCAAAAAGACAGAACTAATCCTCAAAATTAACGAGGAGCGTTACAAGGGAGTCATCATGAGCACGGCGAGCTGCATTGCCGTTTACGAGCCGGTGGACGGGTGCAGCAACTTTCAGTTTGTGGAGTTTAATCCCATGGCAGAACAAGTTGAAAAAATCAGTCGAGATGAGGTTGTCGGAAAACTGGTTACCGATGTCTTTCCCGGGGTTGTTGAATTCGGGTTGTTTAAGGTGTTTCAGGAGGTCTGCCAAACTGGCAAGCCACAACATTTTCCCATTGGAATCTATCAGGATAATCGCATAAAAGGATACAGAGAAAATTATGTTTACAGGCTTTCGTCGGGTGAAGTTGTAGCCGTTTATCAGGACGTTACGGAGAAAAAGCGTCACGAACTGGCGAAGGAAATCGTGTACAACATTTCAAATGCGGTGGTTTCTTCAAAAGATTTGGGTGATCTGGTTGCCCATATACAAAAAGAAGTGAGCAAGGGGATGGATGCTTCCAACTTTTATGTCGCTCTTTACGACACAAAGACAGATACCCTAAGCATGCCCTATTATTACGATGAAAAAGATAGTTTTACTACGGCACCGGCAAGCAATACGCTAAGTAAAATTGTGATTGAAACGGGCAAGACGCTGCTAGCAAATGATATAGTTAAAAAACGGCTTGAAGAGGAGGGGAAACTGGTAAGGCAAGGGAGTTACTCTAAAGTGTGGCTTGGCGTACCCTTGAAAAACGAGGGAGTTGTGATAGGCGTGGTAGCAGTACAAAATTATGTTGATGAAAATGCATATGCAGCAGAAGATGTTAAAATGTTGGAGTTTATTGCCGAACAAATCAGCATCTCCATACAGCGAAAGAAAACGGAAGACGAGTTACGGAAAGCCTTGGCCAAGGCCGAGGAGAGCGACAGGCTTAAGTCAGCCTTTTTGGCCAACATGAGCCACGAAATCAGAACACCCATGAATGGTATCCTGGGTTTTGCAGCACTGCTTAGAGAATCGGGTCTTACCAGCGAAGAAATCCAGAAATACACCGATGTTATTCAAATTAGTGGTGAACGGATGCTTAATATCATCAATAACCTGATTGATATCTCTAAAATTGAAGCGGGTCAAATGAAGGTGTACACCACCACGTGCAACGTCAACGAGCAGATGGAATATTTGAAGATGATGTTTTTTCCTGAAGTAGAAAAAAAACAGCTCACCATCCGGTCGGTACCGGGGCTGCCTGATAAGGAATCTGTTATTAAAACCGATTCCGAAAAGTTTTATGCCATCCTGGCTAACCTGATTAAGAATGCCGTTAAATATACCCACGAGGGAAGCATCGAGTTTGGCTACGAGAAAAAGGATCAATACCTGCAGTTTTATGTGAAGGATACCGGTATTGGTATTCCAAAGGATCGACAAGCTGCCATTTTTGATCGTTTTGTACAGGCCGATATCGAAGACAGGCAGGTGTACGAGGGAGCAGGGTTGGGGTTATCTATCT
>JANTGU010000193.1 GCA_024762735.1 Bacteroidales bacterium
AAAGCAAAAAAATCATCAATAAATTTGGTAGTTAGTGAATATTAACTAACTTTGCCGCGGATTTAATCAAGAAAACCGCCCGTATGCAAACAGAAAGACAAACACAAATCATGGAATCGGCGCTGGAATTAATTGCTGAAAAAGGTATCCAGGGACTGACTATCAAAAATCTTGCAAAAAAAATTGGGGTGTCCGAACCGGCTATCTATCGCCATTATGAAAATAAAAGTGCCATATTAATTGCCATACTCAATAATTTTAAAGAGATGTCATCGATGATGGCGGGCATGATTCCCTCTATGGAAGGCACTGCTTTTGACAAAATCGGTTTTATGTTCTCAAAAGTGGTTGACCTGTTTATGGAATCACCTTCTTATATATCGGTTATTTTTTCGGAGGAGGTATTTAAAAACGATAAGGTATTAAAAAATAAAATTGTAGAGGTATTAAAACAAAACGAGCTGACTGTTGAGGAAATCATAAGAGCTGGACAGCAACAAGGTGATGTAAGAGGCGATGCCGACAGCAGATATCTTGCCCTTATTGTCATGGGATCGTTACGGTTTTTGGTAAAACAATGGGATATCATGAACTCGGACAACAACTTGCTAAAGGAAAAAGACGACCTGCTTAACAGCCTGAAATTGTTGATAAGCAAATAAAAACAGCCATAAACTTTACAGCGGCTTTTAAACCGTTGTGAAGTTTTTTTTAGACAAATTAAGTTAGTGAATATTAATTAACATAAAAATGGAAAAATTACTTAACGCTTTATTAAAAAGCCCCTGGATTGTATTTGCACTTACAATCATTACCTCTGTACTGTTGTTTATCCCCATGAAGGAAAACTCGCGTATGGAAACCAACCTGGACAAGTACATGCCACAGGATCATCCGGCTTTTATTTACAGCGACAAAGCCGAAAGCTGGTTCGATATAAAAGACGGGATCATCATCGCTTTGGAAAACAAAAAGGGAGTTTTCAATACAGCCACGCTCGACACGCTGAAAAAGCTGACCAAACGATTTCAAGAATTTCCTGAAATCGATAAAAGCGATGTTACCTCTTTATATACTGCCGATAACATCGTGGGCACCGAAGATGGCATGGATGTAAAATCCTTTTATAAAAGAGTGCCCAAATCGCCCGAAAAACTGGAACAGTTAAAAAAGAAAGTAGAAAGCAACGAAATGGTCTTTGGCCGGTTGGTTTCTGACGATGAAACGGTAACGGTGATCATTGCCGAAATAGGCAAGGATGTATTTACGCAGGACTTTTACAACAGAATTTTAAAGGTTGCCAGGGCTTCCGAAACCAACGACATTAAAATCTATGTGGCCGGCCGTCCCATCGTGGAAGGAACCATGGCTCTGTTGGGACCCAAGGATATGAAAACCATGGTGCCCATCGTGTTGCTGGTGATATTTATCGTGCTTTTTATCACGCTCCGAAGTTTTAAAGGAACCCTGATAACCCTTGGCGTGGTATTCTTTTCAACCATTTGGGCTTTCGGGTTGATGGCGATGGTAAATATTCCCATTTACGCGGTTTCTACCATGATACCGGTCATGCTCATTGCCATTGGGGTGGCAGACGGAATACACCTTTACAGCCACTTGCACACTTATGTCGATCACCATCCCAACGCCAGCAAGCGCGAGGCGGTTAGTGATATGATTCATGAAATGTGGAAGCCGGTGGTGATGACTTCGGTCACGACGGCTGTCGGGTTTATTTCGCTACTTACTTCGCAGGTTTACCCCGTTAAATACTTTGGGATTTTTACTGCTTTCGGGGTAATGATGGCCATGGTGTTTTCATTGGTATTCATACCGGCAGGCATTATGATTTTCGGATTGCCTAAAGCACGCCCGGTTAATCAAACCGAAGATAAAGAGGGCCATTCACATTCCAAAATTGCCAACAACTTTGCAGCCTGGGTTATTAAAAACAAATATGTATCGTTAATAGGTACTGCAGTCATTGTGGTTCTTTCCATAATAGGCATGCAGGAAATATGGATTAACTCAAGTTTTTTGGACAAGTTTGAAAAGGATAGCGATATTGTTCAAACCGACAAATTTATCAATGATCATTTTGGAGGAACCAGCACTTTAAACCTCATTCTTGATGCCAAGGGTAAAAAGGATACCTTTAAAAGTCCCGAAGTGCTTAAACTGGTGGACAAGATGCAAAAAGATGTGGACGGGCAATTACAGGTTGTGGGCAATACCTTTTCCCTGGCCGATTACATCGACCGGATGAACAAGGTAATGAATGCTGATAAAGAAGCATACAACAAAATTCCTGACAGTCAGGATTTGATAGCGCAATACCTGTTGCTGTACGAAATGTCGGGCGACCCTGAAAACCTGAACAAAGTAGTTGATTACAACTACGACAAACTCAATGTGGTATTTCAGCTGAAGAGTGACAATTCAAAAGCCATTAACTCGGCGTTGGATGTGATTCGCACTTATGAGGATGACTTCAAAAAACTCGGCATTTCGATGAATTATGCCGGCAGCGGTTATAAAGGACTGGTATTTACCGACCTGATACTGGAAGGACAAATCAAAAGCATGATTTTGTCGCTGATTATCATTATTGTACTTCTTTCCCTGATGTTCAGAAACGTGTTGATAGGATTAATCGGATCCGTTCCGATTATCATTACAGCCCTTATCAGCTTTGGTATCATGGGTTTTTTAGGCATCCCGTTAAATACCACTACCGCGCTGCTTTCCAGTATTGCCATTGGTATTGGTATTGATTATGCCGTTCACTTTTTAGAGCAGTATCGAAACAACGCGGCAACTACTGATAACAAGATGGTGGCAGCACAAAAAACCATGGCTCACTCGGGTAAAGCCATTATTTACAACGCCATCGTGGTTATTGCCGGATTTTTAGTACTGCTCTTCTCGGTATTTCCGCCTAACCGCGAGCTGGGTGCCTTGGTATCGCTGAATATGTTTACCAGTTTTGTGGGTACCCTCACCATTATGCTGGTGCTGCTTTTTGTGTCGAATATATATTTTAAAAAGAAATAATTAAAAATGAAAAAAATGAAAATTACCACCACATTAATCCTGTTCTTTCTTGCAGGGATAGCAAGTCAGGTAACAGCACAGCAACTCACCGGAAGAGAAATTATCGATAAAGTGTATAACCGTCCTGCCGGCGATGACCAAACTTCCGATTTGACCATGACCCTCATCAATAAAAGTGGCGATGAGCGGGTTAGAAAAATCAAACAGTTTACCAAAGATTTTGGAGATGTTGAAAAAAGCATCATGTTTTTTACCGCGCCTGCCGATGTAAAAAATACCTCTTTCATGAACTGGACCTACGACGATGATTCAAAAAGCGATGACCAGTGGATTTATCTGCCGGCGCTTAAAAAGATAAAAAGAATCTCCAGCGATAGCAAAAGCGACTACTTTATGGGCTCCGACTTTACTTACGATGACCTCGGCGACCGTAAATTGGATGACGACACCCACAAACTACTTCGTGGCGAAACCATCGACGGAGTTGATTATTATGTAGTTGAAAGCATTCCAAAAAACGAAGATTACATGTACAGCAAAACCATTACCTGGATTCGCAAAGACAATTTCATCGGTTTAAAAAAGGAGTTTTATGATGAAGATGGTGAGTTGCTGAAGATGCTTAAAATTAAGAAGTTTGAAAAAATTTCAGGCATTTGGATTATTACGTATAGCGAAATGGAGAATGTTCAAAAAAACCATCGCACCAGCATGAAACTGGATAACATTAAAATCAACACAGGTATTCCCTCTTCAAAATTCACCGAGCGGATGATGATGCGGGGAATTTAGCACGGTTGGTTTAAAAAAAGGAAAATAATCAAATGAATTACCCGGAATTGCTATTAAACGTACAAGAAGATGATATGCACATTCACCCTGTGAAATAGTAAAAATTTCACAGGACAGGGGGGATGATTATCCGACCCTGTAAGGGTCGAATTTTATTAGCCCCGTCCCGATAGCTATCGGGATTAACCCGGGGTAAACAAATAGGTAGAATCTGTTTTGGCGTGATTTTTTTCGCGTAGCAAGAAAAAATCGTGACAAAACATAAAAAATGCAATACAAAATTAAAAACAAATGAAACAGAGAATTCTTATCATAGCAGGATTGCTTTTTATCGGAAGCTTTGTCAACGCGCAATCAAACATTGGCCTCAACGGGTTTGTCCGTAACTACACCGGGGTACAATACAACAACGGTGATTTCAATATGTTGCAAAACACCCTGAACCTTGACTTTAATCTGATGGGGGATAAAATGGCACTGAAAGCCAACCCCATGCTCTATTTATACGGCATCGACAGCGTTGATTTCAGGATGCGTGAAATATACCTCGACCTCTATTTTAACAGCTTTGACCTCAGGGTTGGAAAACAGCAAGTCGTGTGGGGAAAAGCCGATGGGGTTTTTATAACCGATATTGTATCACCCTTGAACCTAACGGAGTTTTTGCTTCCTGATTTTGATGAAATCAGGGTGGGCGTGTATGCTGCCAAGTTCGATTTTTATCTCGGCAACAGCAGCACCATCGAAGCCATTTGGAAACCCATTTATGCCGGAAACGAGTTTCCCGGTCCGGGTTCAATATGGTATAAACCTCCGGAATTTCCAGCCCCACCAACTTTTGACCACTCCAAAGAAAAAATTAACCCTTCGCTGGAAAACAGCGAGGCTTATCTGAAATATTCCTTTACTTCATCCGCCATCGATTTTGACCTGATGGGAGCCTATACCTGGGATCAAACCCCGAGCATGTTTGTTGAAAAGCAGTTAGGAATGGATACGGTAACCCACAAACCCATCTTGACAGGATTGCTCATTACTCCCGAACATCACCGCCTTTATGTAGCCGGAGGTTCATTTACATCAACCATAAAAAGCTTTGTCATCAGGGGTGAAGCCGCCTATTACGACGGTAAATATTTCCAAACCACCGACCCGGCAGCCGAGGGTGCCCTGGTTCAAAAAAATTATCTACACTACGTGGTGGGGCTTGATTATGGTATCGGTCACCTAAAACTTAGCACCCAGTTTATTCAAAAATA
>JANTGU010000194.1 GCA_024762735.1 Bacteroidales bacterium
TTATCATTGAAATCTTGGCAAAAAATCCCACACAGGATTTTCCTGCAACGCTTACAGCAGAGATAGTTTTAGCAGATCGAACAACCCTAGAACTTGAAATCCCCAACGACATGATTACCGTTCAAAAAACTGACAAATTTAAAGTTGATTACGAGGTGTTTCATCAGTTAATAACTGCCGGCAGTTATCCAATACAACAATTTAGGATAGTGGCTACTTTAACCAACAATAAAAAACTAAAGTCTGGCATTTTGGCTTTTAACAAAAAATGGAGTTTGTATACACCCGACACCGGGGCCTACAATTAAAAACAGGGACATTTTTTCCAATTATGGGAAATATCGGTTGGCTTTAATTTTTTGTAAGCAAATGGCTTTTAGTATTATATAGTTATAAATCGAATTTGGTTTAATATTTGATTATGGTTGACATTCGGGATTAATATCTTGAGGAGAACAACCCCATGAAATACATCTTACATTCTAAAGCTGAGAAAAAGGCGGAAGTTAGCAACAGCGATTTATTAATAAGCTACCGGGAACTTTCTGAAGAGTTTAACAAACTTAAAGAACAGAACAAGAAACTCGAAGAAGCCTATAATAATACTGTACGGGTTAATACTGAGTTGTCAGGCAACATAAGTCATGAAATCAAGACTCCGTTTTATGGTATCCTCAACTCTGTTTCTCTCCTTAAGAATAGTCCTAATCTCGATGACGAAGACCAGTATAACCTGAATATTATTGAGCAAAACAGCCAATACTTAATTACAACCTTAAACGACTTATTGGATTTCTACAGCCTGGAAAATAAAACCATCAAGCTCAATACCGTCAACTTTAACTTAAAATCGGAATTAACCCCGCTGATTAATTTTTACAAAACCAAAGCAAATGAAAAAGAGCTGGAGTTTGTTGTAAAATACGGGCACAATATTCCAAAGTATTTAAAAGGTGATCCGGTAAGAATAAAGCAGGTTGTTCATCAGCTGCTTTCAAACTCTTTAAAATATACTGAAAAAGGGAAAATAAGCATCACCATTAACGGGTACAACCTGGACTATAAAACCTTTGATATTGATATTGTTGTTGCTGACACCGGCGTGGGAATTGACGAGGTTCAAAAAGAAAAGATTTGGCAAATGTTTTCATTTAACCGAGCCGACACTTCTTTGAGTGGCGGTATAGGAATCGGATTATCTTTGGCCAAAGAACTTGTTGATTTAATGAAAGGTAAAATTATTGTCGATTCAAAAATAGACATTGGCACTACCTTTTCAGTTACCATCCCGCTCGAATTAGGCGTTTCCGATAATAAGGAGTTATACAAAAACATCCTTTTGGTTGAAGACAACATAATCAACCAAAAGCTTACCAAAGCCATTCTGGACAGACAGGGATTTAATGTTGACACGGCTTCCAACGGAAAAATCGGTGTCGACAAATACCGCCAGAATAATTACGATTTGGTGCTCATGGACATCCAAATGCCTGTCATGGACGGCTATGAATCATCCAGACTTATCAGGGAATACGAAAAGATTAATCCCTTAAAAAAACCGGCTACCATTATTGCGGTTTCGGCCAACTCCGATAAAAACAACCTGGCCAGGTTAAACGAGGCAGGCATCGACTTTTTTATCAATAAACCTTTTAATATTGATAAATTCTCGGTGCTTCTTAGCAACTTAGACCCTTCCAGGTAATCAGCCTCCCCTACCCTTTCGTTGTTTTTGTCTCTATTTTCAGCCTTCACTTTTAATTTCTTTCCCTTTATTTGCGGCTATTTCAATAATAATGGTTATTTTTGTTCTCAATGTGATACCCTTTAGGAAATAAACCTATGAAAAGAACCATACTTGTTATTGATGATGAACAGAGCATCAGGATGCTTTTAGAAAACTTCCTGGGAAAAGAATTTGAGGTGGTTGCCAAAAACGATGGCCTTGAAGGCATTAAATTTCTGGAAGAAGGAAACCTCCCTGATTTAATTGTAGCCGATATTCAAATGCCAAACATGGATGGCTACGAGTTTTTGGAAAATGCCAAGGCCAGTGGTTTTTTTAACCACATACCCGTCATCATGCTTTCGGGTAACGAAAGTAGCAAAGAGCGAATAAAGAGCTTGCGTTTGGGTGCCGACGATTACATGGTAAAACCCTTTAACCCGGAGGAGCTCTACCTTCGTATTAAAAACATTTTGGCACGTATTTCATAATCATTTCATTGTAAAGCTATGGCAATTAATTTACTGTACATCGGTAGTTGGCCTGATTTAGTAAACGAGCTGAAGAGCAAAGAAGATCTGTTTACGGTGACTACAGTTGAAAATGGTGTTCAAACTCAAAACCTCCTGTTAAAGAAAGGAGAAAAATTTGATGCTATTTTATGTGAGGCTGTCCTCCCCGGCATGAACGGTTTGTCGATAGCTAAAATGGTAAAAGGTTACGAGGAATATGCAAAAACCCCTTTCATCATCTTTTCTTTGGATAAGGATTTCGGGCTCTTTAAAAAGCTGTTAAAAGCCAAAGGTATTGTTGATGACTATTATGTAGCGCCTGTTGATGTTGAAAAATTGCATAAGCGATTCACCTTTTTAATCGATTATTACGATAAGTACATAAACAAAGTTAGCGTAGATGGCGCTTTTCAAAGTTATAAGATACCTTTCATCAAAAGAGCATTTGATATTATCGTTTCGCTAACGGCCATTATTCTGCTTTCACCTTTATTTATTATTGTAGCCATTGCCATACGGCTTGAATCAAAAGGCTCGATTGTTTATAAATCAAAACGGGTAGGTACAGGATACAAAATATTTGATTTCTATAAATTCAGGTCAATGTATACGGGCGCCGATGCCAAATTAAAAGAGCTGGAACACCTTAATAAATACAATGCGGCAAAAAAAGAAGCTGCTGAAAGCGAATCAGCACCACATGCGTTAAATACCGATTGTCCAAGATGTAAAAAACTGCCTGAAGGACAACATTGTTCCCCCCTGCTCTTTGTGGACGGAAAATACATATGTGAATATTGGTACAAAGAGCAAAAGAAAAACTGGGCAGGCTCTACTTTTATTAAAATCAAAGATGATCCCAGAATAACAAAAGTTGGAAAATTTATCAGGAATACGAGCATCGACGAACTTCCACAGCTGTTTAACGTGCTAAAGGGAGATATGTCGATTGTTGGTAACCGTCCCCTGCCCCTTTACGAAGCTGAGTTATTAACTTCAGACGACTGGAGTGCCCGATTTATGGGGCCCGCAGGGATTACAGGTTTGTGGCAGGTTGAGTTACGAAGCAAAAAAGGTGAAATGTCGGAAGAGGAAAGGAAATCGCTCGATAATGAGTATTCAAAGAACTATTCATTTTGGGGTGACATCAAATTAATCTTCCGGACTATTCCTGCTCTTTTGCAAAAGGAAAGCGTTTAGTTTTTATTAAACAACCTTGTTGGTAAGTGCCTAATAAAATAATTGCGCATCTTTCGTAACCAATTAAAAAAAATAGTAGCTTGCCATTTTGTAATAGTGTTGTGTTGAAACAGAAAATGAAGATAAAAGATTATTCAAATATAATGTTTACCAAGTTTAATTTATCACTCCTTTCAGGTTTGATATTTTTTATTCTTTTAACCCCTCGTGTTGTTGATGCACAAGGAAATACAAATGGCAGGCTCACCATCGACAGCACCAAATTGTTTAATCCGCTGGTGGACGATATCAGAAAAAAAATTCCCCCGTTGCGTGTGCTTATCGATTCAGCCTCGCACAATTCGCCCAGTTTACAATACGAAGATTTAAAGGCTCAGTATTACTATTACGAGCAGCTTTCGGCTCAGCGGGCATGGTTAGAACACTTCAGCCTTAACTTTGATGCCAATTTTGGTAACTGGGACTTTTGGGATAAAGATGAAATTAACAAGGTGGACAGGTATTACTGGTCTGGCTCTATCCGTGATAACTATGCCGTGGGGTTTTATATTCGATTTCCGTTGGCCACGCTGGTAGATAGAAGGAACAGAATCAACAAACAAAAAAAATGGCAGGAAATATCGTTAACGCAAAAGGAGATTAACAAGCGATTTCTGGTGAAAGAGGTTATCAGAATCTATAACGATATGGTGCAGTATCAAAAGTATATCAGAATTTACGAAGATTACGAGAACTTTACCATGATGCAGATGCAGATGGCGCAAAACGAATTTTTAAATGGAGAGATAACCGCCGCAGAATATGCCCGGTTAAAGGAGATTCAAACCAGGGGGTCAGTTAACTTTGAACAGGCAGTTTCGGAGTTTAATAAAAACTACCAAATGCTGGAAGTGGCTACCGGAATGAAATTTAACCTGATTAATGTGTTAAGATAATTTAGATTATTAAATGGATATAGGTCATTTTATACAACTCTTTAAAAGAAACCTGCTGCTGCTTATAGCGGTACCGCTTTTGTTGGCTGTTGTTGTTTATTATTTTACCAGAAACAAACCCAAAGCCTATGAGTCGGAGACCATTATCTACACAGGTATTACAACAGGATACTCTATCGAGTCAACATCGCAACGACCCACTGACTATTTTAGCGTAAGTGCCCAGTTCGACAACCTGCTTAACCTTCTTAAATCACGTCAAACGATTGTAGAAACATCCATTCGACTACTGGCGCAGGATTTGTGTCTGGAACAGCCTGTGCCCCAATATATTTCAACCCAAAACTACCATCAACTGCAGGCTTTCACACCCGAATACATCAAGGATTTGGTTGTGAAAAACAATAAAACCGGTGTCCAACGCAAAAGAGAGGAAGAAGTACGAAAATTACAAAAGGAGATTAGGTCGTTGGAAAGAGAAATCTCGAAAAAGAAAAACAAGGTATTGACGGAATCACCTCAAAGCCAAACGACAAAACCCGTGCACGCTAACCAGGGAGTTTCAAAAGACTATGGCTCAACCCTCGACAAAAGCCCTGAGTATGTTTATCATGTAATGACCCCGGGTGAAAACCTTTCTCAGGTAGCTTCGCAATATGGTCTTTCGATGGGTGAATTGCTTGACTTGAATAACCTGTCAGACCCCAACGGTG
>JANTGU010000195.1 GCA_024762735.1 Bacteroidales bacterium
CTGACTGTAACATCATGCAGTAAAAGTCACCAAAAACCCGAGATGAATGTAATTCCCATGCCCAATCATGCCTACTTTCATCGTGAGGGGGGAGGTTTTGTGTTAGATAACCACAGCCGCATTTTGGTGGGAGAGAATTCATCTTCGTTAAAAACAGCACAATATTTAGCTTCCTTTTTAAAGAAACACGGGTTTGATTTAAAAATTGAAAACGTGGCAAAAGTAGATGGTATTGAAAATGATATCATTTTACGAATATTTGATGATAACAAGGATATTCAGCCGGAAGGCTACAAGTTGAAGGTGAATGCCGGCAACATCTCCATTGTTTCAGACGATGGCGACGGCCTTTTTTATGGAGTGCAGACCTTAATACAGCTGCTTCCTGATACGCTGCTGTCGTCCACTTTGCCATCGGTTAATATTCCCGGATGGATTATCAACGATAGTCCCAGGTTTCACTACCGGGGCATGCACCTGGATGTTGGCAGGCATTTCTTTTCGGTTGACTTTATCAAGCACTACCTCGACATGATGGCCATGTATAAATTTAATACCTTTCATTGGCATCTTACCGAAGATCAGGGGTGGCGTATCGAGATTAAGAAGTATCCTAAACTTACTGAAATTGGTGGCTTTCGCGATTCAACCCTCGTGGGTAAATACAGCGATAAGCCACAGCGATGGGATGGCAAACGCTACGGCGGTTTTTACACGCAGGATCAAATTCGCGAGGTGGTAAAATATGCCGCTGACCGTCACATCACCATCATCCCCGAAATTGAAATGCCCGGGCATTCGCTGGCAGCCCTGGCGGCCTACCCCGAGCTGGCCTGTACTCCTGGACCGTTTCGCCCTGCCACGCTATGGGGCGTGTTTCCTGACATCTACTGTCCAAAGGAAAAGACTTTTGAGTTTTTGGAGGATGTGCTCACCGAAGTAATGAATCTGTTTCCGGGAAAATATATTCACATTGGCGGTGACGAAGCGCCCAAGGAACGATGGAAAGAGAGTAAACTTTGCCAGCAAATCATCCAAAAGAACGGGCTAAAAAACGAAGAGGAGTTGCAAAGCTATTTTGTGGCGCGCATCGAAAAGTTTTTAAATGAGCATGGCCGCCAGCTGATTGGCTGGGATGAAATTCTGGAAGGAGGTTTGTCGCCGGGCGCCACGGTGATGTCGTGGCGGGGTGTAGAAGGAGGAATTTCCGCTGCACAGGCAGGGCATGATGCCATTATGACGCCCGGGAATTTTTGCTACTTTGACCATTACCAGGCAGGTCCTGAAAGGGAGCCTATCGCCATTGGCGGCATGACCACTTTGAAGAAGGTGTATGGGTACGAACCTGTCCCTGAAGAGCTGAATAAAAAGGAGGCAAAGCATATTTTAGGAGCGCAGGGAAATGTCTGGACCGAGTACATGCCCACTCCCTCGAAGGTTGAATACATGGTGTTGCCTCGCATGGCTGCCCTGTCTGAAGTTGTTTGGACAGAGAACGACAAAAAATCATGGCCCGATTTTCAGCGCCGAATCAACCATCATTTTAAACGTTATAAAGCCTTGGGTTGGAACTATTGCTCTGGAACCTATCACATAGCTTTTTCGGAAGAAAAAGAATCTGATACAACGACCTGGAGAGTTGAGTTGGAAACCGAAATTTATGAGGCAAGCATTCACTATACTACTGACGGGAGTATGCCGTCCACTCATTCAGAAGAATACAAAAAACCATTACACCTGACTAAAAACACAGTTCTAACGGCAGCCATTTTTAAACAGGATACTCTTTTGGGGAAAGCCCAAAAATTTATTGTTGGAAAGAAATAGAATAACTTTTGCTTTACCCGATTATTTTTATATTTTTGAAATGGAATTAACTATTTTTGCCGACTTATAATTTGTGTCTATGAGGAATGATTTTGATTGGAATAACGAGGGGGAGGAGCGGGATACTTCTGAACTAATCAGCCGTTTTGAAAAAATGTTGGCTGATGAGGAGTATTTTTTCTTTGATGTTGATGAACTGGAGATGATTATCGATTTCTACCTTGATATTCAAAAAACTGATTTGTCAGCCAAGGCCCTGGAGTTTGCCAAAACACAGCATCCCACCTGTACATCATTCAGAATTAGAGAAGCCCGTCAGATGGCCTACGAAAACCACTACTACGAAGCCCTGGAAAAACTGGTTCAAATGGAGCTTATCGAGCAGGCCAACGAAGATATTTATATGGTAAAAGGGGAAATCTACTCGATGATGAACAAGCACGATTTGGCCATTCAAGAGTATAAGAAGGCACTGGAGATAAGTGATCAGCCCGAAGAACTTTATGTTACCATCGCGTTTGAGTACGAAAACATGAACGACTACGAGCATGCCATCTCTTCGTTGAAACAGGCACTGGACATCAATCCCGATTCATTTACCCTCATTCACGAAATTGCTTTTTTTTACGAAATGACCGGCAAAGAGGCCGAAGGAATCGATTTCTTTTTAGATTTTTTAGATAAAAAACCCTACTCAAAAGAAGCATGGTTTAACCTGGGTATTTTTTACAACAGCATCGACTTGTACGAAAAAGCAGTGGAAAGTTACGAATTTGCCATCGCCATTGATGAAACCTTTTCCTCAGCCTACTTTAATCTGGCAAACTCTTACTCTAACCTGGGTCAGTATCGCAAGTCGATTGCATGTTACCGCGAAACCTTTAAATATGAGGACGAAGATGCCCTCACCAATTACTACATCGGGGAGTCCTACGAAAACCTCGGGGAGCTCAATCAGGCACTTAAAAGCTACAAACACGCCTTGGAACTGGATCCCACCCTGGCAGAAGCTTTTATTGGTTTAGGCAGAATTTATTTGTTGGAAGCTAAAATGGATTTGGCCATCCATTTTGTTGAGGAAGCCGTTAAATTAGCACCCAACAACAACGACTTTAGGTATGAGCTGGGTTTGCTCTTTCTTAAAATGGGTCACTTTGAACCTGCCGAAGAACATTTTGGGAAAATTGTTGAAAGTGATAATAACTACGTGGGAGCATGGCTGAATCTTTCGTTGGCCATCGAAAGGCAAGGCAGGGTTGATGAGGCCATCCAAATCATTGAGAAGGCATTGAGCTTCAACGATGACAGTCCTGATTTATGGTTTCGCCTGGCCGGGTATCTTTATACTTCCGGAAAAATACAGCAGGCTTATGTTTTTATCGAAAAAGCCCTGGGCATGGATGCAGGGCGATATACCGAATTGTTGGCCTACCTGCCCGGGTTAGAATCAGAATCAAGGTTTATTGAATTGTTAGAGATATATAATAAGTCAGAATAATGAGTATATTAAATTATTTACCCGAACGACCTGAAAAGCCCCGTAGCAGTGGCATCAATATGGTTATGGACAAGGGAATTGGCATGAACCAGGCGCACGATGTTATTAACACTTGCGGATTTTTAATCGATTTTATGAAGTTGGGCTTTGGCACCTCTTACGTTAACCCAAACGTGAAAGATAAAATCAAACTTTACAAAAAACATGGTATCAAGGTTTATCCGGGAGGAACCCTTTTTGAGGCTTTCGTGATAAGAAATCAGTTTGATGATTTTTTAAAGTTCCTGGATAAATTGGGATACAATGCCGTGGAAGTATCGGATGGTTCGATGAAGATGAATCATGATGACAAGTGCAAGTACATTGAGCGGCTGTCAAAAGAATATACCGTTTTGTCTGAAGTAGGGTCGAAACAGGCGGGGGTGGAAATGTCGACCGATGTATGGGCCAACCAAATGAAAACAGAACGTGAAGCCGGATCTTTCAAGGTAATTGCGGAGGCTCGCGAAAGCGGCACGGTGGGTATTTACGATTCAACAGGAAAGCCCGATTTCGCTTTAATAGACATTCTTACTCATGCCATCCCCATGGATGATATCATTTGGGAAGCACCCCAAAAATCACAACAGGCATGGTTTATCAAGCACTTTGGTGCCAATGTCAATTTGGGCAACATTGCACCCACCGAAGTAATCCCGTTGGAAACCCTTCGGCTTGGTTTGCGGGGTGACACCTTTTTTGAGCCCTTGCCTGATAACTTGAAACATTCATGATGTTCTTAAGACACGCAGGTAATTGATTTTCCGACCCCGTAGGGGTCGCATATTAATAGCCCGGGGTGAAACCCCGGGAATAAAGAAAAAACCGAACCCGTTTTGGCGGAATTTTTGCAGCCTGCCCTGAGCTCGGCCCCTGAGCTTATCGAAGGGTGCCGAAAGGGAAGCAAAAATTGTGACAAAACATAAAAGAATGGAATACAGTGATGTCGAAATTATGAACATTTGAAATAGTAAGTAGGCAGGATGAGGAGCCTAACCGTGCTGGGGTAACAATTCATCCTATTATAGTTCTAATTCATTTTTTTATTTTTAATGCATTTACACGATGAAAACCAGTCAGATAGAACAAATTCATGGCGTACAAAAGCAGCTTTTCCGTAGTGGGGAAACACTTTCGTATAAATATCGTGTTGATGCGTTAAGAACACTCAAGGCTGTCATTTTAAAGTATGAAGCGGAGATTTACGAAGCGCTGTGGCAAGATTTGCATAAATCGAAATTTGAAGCTTATGCTTCAGAAATCGGTTTCGTATTGGAGGAGTTGAGTTATCATATCAGAAAGTTGAAAAAATGGATGAAGCCCAAAAGGGTGGGAAGTGGTCTCACCATGTTTCCTGCTACTACTTACCGGTACCATGAGCCCCTGGGAAATGTTTTGATTATCGCCCCGTGGAATTACCCGTTTCAACTGTTAATCGCACCCCTGGTGGGGGCTATTTCTGCGGGAAATACCGCGATTTTAAAACCTTCGGAATATTCGGAAAATACAGCAGCCGTTATTGAAAAGATGATTTCCGAAGTGTTTCCTGAAGATTACATCAAAGTAGTAACCGGTGATGCCAGGGTTTCGCAAGCGTTACTCAAGCTCACCTTCGATCACATCTTTTTTACCGGAAGCCCCGGTATTGGTAAACTGGTAATGAAAGCGGCAGCCGATCATATGACGCCGGTTACCCT
>JANTGU010000196.1 GCA_024762735.1 Bacteroidales bacterium
TACAAAAGTAATCTCTTTTTTTTTGAATGGGAAATATTTATCAAAAAATGAAAATTCGGAGTTAGACTCCGAATTTTCATTAAAATTCTCGGACTTCAACTCCAAATTTTTCATTAAAACTATTGAGATTGTTTAATGTTCAAGAGAAAAAACAACAGGTGATTAGATTTTCAATCCATCCCACATCCACAGATAGGAATCTTCCCGTTTCAGATTACTGCTTAATGTTGTACTCTTTGATTTTTCGATAAAGAGTACGTTCGGAAATACCCAGTTCGTTGGCGGCAGCTTTCCGTTTCCCGCGATGCCGGCTCAAGGCTTTCCGAATCATCTCTTTTTCGTTATCCTGCAACGAGAGCGATTCTCCAATCACTTCCGATTCGGTAATAGGATGATTTTCTTCAGGTTTTGAAATAATAATAGGTCCCTGATCCGACGGTTTATCCCTATCAAAATGAATAAGTGATCGCACCGGCATATCCTCTGTCGGTTTTACCGGGGCAGTATGACCGTCAGAATTCATGTTGGAATAAACCACCCGCTTGAGTTCCGTAAGATCTTTTTGCATATCAAACAACACCTTGTACAAAAGCTCGCGCTCCGAAAGCGTTTCGCTTTCCTTTTTGTTGTAGAGTACCGGTAAATCTTTTTGATGATGAGGAAGGTATTTTTTCAGCGTATCACCGTTTATCTCTTTAGAAGGTTCGATGATTGAAATTTGCTCCGTAATATTTTTCAGCTGCCGTATGTTACCCGGCCAATAATAGTTTTCAAGAATTTCCACGGCACCGGGCGTAAGTTTCAGCATGGGCATGCGGTATTTCTCGGCAAAGTCGGAAGCAAATTTCCTAAATATCAGATGGATATCTTCTTTTCGCTCACGCAAGGGCGGAATGTAAATGGGTACCGAGTTAAGACGGTAGTATAAATCTTCGCGAAACTTACCCTCGGAAATCGCCTTTTGAATGTTGACATTGGTGGCGGCCACCACCCTGACATCAGTTTTTTGTACTTTGGAAGAACCCACTTTAAGAAATTCTCCGGTTTCGAGTACTCTTAACAATCTTACCTGGGTTGAAATCGGCAGCTCGGCAACCTCATCCAAAAAAATGGTTCCCCCGCTGGCCACTTCAAAATAGCCTTTCCGGGTATCGGATGCCCCGGTAAAAGAGCCCTTCTCGTGACCAAACAACTCAGAGTCAATCGTTCCCTCGGGAATAGCCCCGCAGTTTACAGCAATATAATGCCCGTGCTTACGGCTGCTCAACTGATGGATAATTTTGGGAAAAACCTCTTTTCCTGTCCCGCTCTCACCGGTGACCAGTACCGTTAGGTCGGTCGGCGCCACCTGAACAGCCACATCAATGGCACGGTTTAAATAGGGTGAGTTGCCAATAATGCCAAACCGCATTTTTATGCTTTGTATTTCCATCAGATTATGTTTTAGTCATTTATCTCAATTGCGCTCCTGCTTCTTTTTCAAGTGCCTGCTGAATTCTTCTCATGGCCTTGTCAATAATTTTATCGGTCAGGGTTTTATTTTCATCCTGTAATACAAACGACAAAGCATACGATTTTTTTCCTTCAGGAATTTTATCTCCTTCATAGATGTCGAAGATTCCAACCTCTTTTAGCATCTTGCGTTCTGCTTTAACAGCCACCTCTTTTAATAATTCAAAGGTGACCGTCTTGTCAACAATCAAAGCCAAATCACGACGGACGGCAGGGAATTTTGAAATAGCCTTGTAGGTTAAATCACGCGTTGGAACAAGAGCTGTTATTTTATCCCAGTTGATATCGGCCACGTAAACACCCTGTTTGATATCGAACGACTTTAACAGTTTTTTGCTTACCTCTCCCACCTTAACAACAACCTTATCGTTCACTATATAATCGAGACAATAAGCGAAATCATCTGTACTGCTTTCAACCATTGTCATGTTTCTCCTGTCTATGCCCAACCTTTTGAGTATGCTTTCAACAACACCTTTAGCCATGTAAAAATCTGCATTGGCATGGCTACTGTTCCAGTTTTCGGCTTCCATTTTACCCGTAGTAAAAATTGCCAGGTGTTTTTCTTCGAAGTAGTTTTTAACACCGGTTCCTTTCGTTGCCTCCGATTTTCGTTGATAGATTTTACCAAACTCAAAAATCTTCAAATCGTTAATTCGACGATTTTGATTGTAATTTATCACCTCCAGGCCGCCAAACAGCAAGGTTTGACGCATGATGTTCAAGTCGGTGCTTAAAGGGTTCAGCAACTCCACGGAGTTATCCTGATCAAAAACAGTACTTTTTTCGATGTAAGCAGCTTTGGTCAACGAGTTGTTCATCATCTCGGTAAAACCTTGTCCCACCAGATAGTCGGCAACAATATTTTGAATTCGTTCCTGATCCGGTTTTTGACGCAAGCTCACCGAAGAGTTAACCTTTTCAGGAATCTCGATGTTGTTGTAGCCGTACACCCTCAAAATTTCTTCCACGATATCCACCTCGCGCTTAACATCTACCTTAAAAGTAGGGATAAGCAGTTTAAGCCCTTCATGACTCGTGGCCAGCACTTCCATGTCGAGGTCTTCCAAAATGTTAACCATCACATCCTTTTCAATTTCCTTGCCGATGAGGCGGTTAACCCTGTCAAAACTGATATCAATGGTCCATTTTTCAATAGGGTTTGGATAAACATCTTTTATTTCGGATGAAATCTGCCCGCCGGCAATATCTTTAATAAGTAGCGCGGCACGCTTTAACGCGTATTCAGTAATGTTGGGGTCAGCCCCTCTCTCGAACCGGAACGACGCGTCGGTTTGGAGCACGTGTCGTTTGGATGTTTTACGAATGTGCGTAGGATCGAAATAGGCACTTTCCAAAAAGATGGAGGTAGTATTTTCGGAAACCCCCGAATCGGCACCGCCAAACACGCCGGCAATACACATGCCGCCCTCCACGTTGCATATCATCAGGTCATCCACATGGAGCTTACGTTCCATTTCGTCGAGCGTTACAAAGGGGGTCTCGGAAGGGAGTTTTTTTACCACCACTTTGTTGCCGGTTATTTTAGCCGCATCAAAGGCGTGTAGCGGGTGACCTGTTTCGTGTAGCACAAAATTGGTAATATCCACAATGTTGTTGATGGGGCGCACGCCAATGGCATTGAGTCTATTTTTAAGCCACTCGGGAGACTCTTCCACGGTAATGCCCGTGATGGTCAACCCCGTGTAACGCGGACAGGCATCCATATCCTCTACCACCACGTCGATATCTAAATCGTGGTTATCCACTTTAAAATCAGCTACTGAAGGAAGATTTAGCTGATGGTTGCGCTCCTTTAGCCAGTTGAGCCCGGCCACCAGGTCACGAGCCGATCCAATGTGCGAAGCAGCATCAGCACGGTTCGGCGTGAGGCCAATTTCGTAAACCCAGTCCTCTTCAATATGAATATATTCTTTGGCCGGTTTGCCCACGGGAGCATCATCAGCCAACACCATGATACCATCGTGCGAAGTTCCCAGGCCAAGTTCGTCTTCGGCACAAATCATCCCTTCGGACACCTCACCGCGAATTTTTGACTTTTTGATTTTAAAGGACTCATCACCATCGTAAAGCGTGGTGCCTACAGTGGCCACCAACACTTTTTGACCCTTGGCCACGTTGGGAGCACCACAAACAATAGGCAGTACCTTGTCGCCGGTTTGAACCGTAGTAACACTTAGTTTATCAGCGTTGGGATGACGTTCACAGGTTAACACCTCCCCTATTACAATCCCTTCCAGACCCCCCTTAACCGATTGAAATTTTTCAAGGCCTTCCACTTCAAGACCAATGTCGGTAAGAATAGGAGATAGTTCCTGTGGATCTACATCCATGTTAATATACTGCTTTAACCAGTTGTATGATAACTTCATTCTTTGCTATTTTTTATCTTATGAAACCCGCAAGCACACCATCTAAAGTATATTACGGCAAAATCTTGTTCAAAACGAAACTGCAAAAATAGACAAATAGTAAACGCGTTTTATTGAAAAGGTGACATTTTGTCTGATATTAACCATTATTTCTTGTCTCTAACAAGACAATTCCCTATCCATTCAAAATTGTCGTATTTTTAACCTCTTTTTCATCATTAAAATTAATTGAACTGTGAGTATCCATTCTGCCCGGCTACCAGAGTCTACAATAACCAGCCAGTTTATTAAAGACGAAGCACAAGCTTTAGGCTTTTTCGATTGCGGCATTTCACAAGTTCAGTTTTTAAAAGAGGATTCAAAACGGGTTGAGCAGTGGCTTGAGAACGGTCATCACGCTTCGATGAGTTACATGGAACGAAATCGTGAAAAACGATACAACCCTGAATTATTGGTAGAAAAGGCTAAAAGTGTGATCACGGTTCTTTACAACTATTACCCTGAAAGTCGGCTTCCGGAAGAAAACAATTATCAAATTTCAAAGTACGCGTATGGCAAAGATTATCATTTTGTCATCAAAGAAAAGCTGGGAAAGTTGCTGCAAAAAATAGAGGACAAAACCGGCGAACGCATTGCCCGAATTTTTGTTGACTCGGCTCCTGTGCTCGACCGTGCCTGGGCTAACCGCTCAGGGCTGGGTTTTATTGGCAAAAACACGCTACTGATAAATAAAAAGGGGGGTTCTTTCTTTTTTATCGGCCAAATTATTCTTGACCTTGAGCTGGATTACAACGACAACCCTGATTTTACCAATTATTGCGGCACCTGCACTGCCTGTATTGATGCCTGTCCCACGGGGGCACTCAAACCCTTCGAAGTGGATGCGCGAAAATGTACCTCTTATCTTACCATCGAGAACCGTGATGAAATTCCTGTTGAATTTAAAGGTAAGTTGAACGATTGGATTTTTGGTTGCGACATCTGTCAGGATGTATGTCCCTGGAACATCCGGTTTGCCAAACCGCATAACGAACCATTGTTTGAACCCTCAGAAGCGCTGCGCAAGATGCGCAAACCCGACTGGGAAGAACTTGACAAACCCGGCTTTAAAAAGCTCTTTAAACACACGGCTGTTGAACGAACCGGTTACAAGGG
>JANTGU010000197.1 GCA_024762735.1 Bacteroidales bacterium
ATTTCTGGTCGGTGTAGATTTTAAAAGCCCCCGCTTGCAAGGTAATAGGGTCGCTGGTGCTGGTAACGTCAATTGATTCTCCGGTAAAATAGTCATACCATTTCCCTGTTGAATAAAAGTCAGGGTTAATGGATCCCTCTTTTACATCAAAATTACCAATAATGACCATAGACAAAGAGGGGCTGTTTAATCTTATCCTTTTCATGGCGGTAGATACACTAAGGTCGTAATTGGTTGTTTCAAATAAATTTAAGGTGTCTTTTAAATCAATTAATGCTTTCCAGGTTAAGTAGAGGTGTTGCCTGTTGATGTCATCCATATAATCCCAACGGGCAGGCTTGGGGTCAGTTCTGCAACCTCCATCCATGCATGGCCAGTTGATAGAGTAGTCAAACCCGCGCTCGCCAAATTGCCATATCATTTTGGGTCCGGGGATGGTAAAAAAGAAGGCGCCGGCTAACTCCATGCGTTTTAATGCTGTGGGGAGGTCTTTGATTTGATAATCTCCACTTCCATTCCCGTAGGCCATGTTTTTATACATCAATCTCTCTTCATCGTGACTTTCCATATAGCCCATCACGTTGGGATCACTCCAACCTCTCTTTTGATAAGAGATCCAGGAAAAGTCAGATTTCCCATTGTCAAAATAGCCCATCGTCGCTTCGTTGTAGTTGTAGTTTGAGTTTCCCCATAAAAGCATGCCATTGGCAGCAAGCACTTTCTCTTCATTGTTGGCAGCAAAGTGTTCAAGGATAACTAAGGCATTGGGATTGTCTTCCCAAATACGGCTTGACATGCGGTTCAGAATATTAATTCTGGACTGATCGTACCCGCTTCCGTCTCCCGGTGTATTGGTGAAACCTTTGGTAAAATCAAAACGGAAACCATCAACGTGGTATTCTCGCATCCAGTAACGGTTTACTGTGTCAACAAAAGCCTGTGTTTGTGGGCTTTCGTGGTTAAAATCATTTCCCCAGGAGTAGTCAGGGTTGGGAGATGTAGTATTGAACCATGGGTTGTTAGCTGCAGGCCGGTTGTTCTCTGCATCCCAATACTCCATGGCCATGGGGTTGGTGTTGTAAGCGTGATTTAAAACCATGTCCATGATGACTGCTATATTTCTTTTGTGACACTCATCTACAAAAGCCTTAAAAGTATCTTTCGGGCCGTAATATTTGTCAGGGGCAAAGTAGTAGTTAGGGTTGTATCCCCAGCTTAAGTTGCCTTCAAATTCGCTGACGGGCATGAGTTCGATAGCGTTAATGCCTAAGCGTTGCAAATAATCCAGGGTATCTTTTAATGTGGCAAAATCATGCTTGTCAACAAAATCTCTCAGCAATAGTTCATACACGGTTAGATGTTCTTTTGCAGGAGGGGTGAAGTTTGAAACCTGCCACGAGTATGGAGTCTGATCTGTTTGTAAAACGGTTGCTATTCCAGATGTTTTACCGGATGGATATTGAATCAGGTTGGGATAGGTTTCGTTTGAAATGTACTGATCGTTCCATGGATCACTTACTTTGTCAGCATAAGGATCGCCAATGCGAATTTGCCCGTCGATAAAATACTGAAAGATATACTCTTTTTTAGGAACTAGATTTGAAATCTGTACCCAAAAGTGTTTCCCATCGGGTGTTTGGTTCATGTATCCTTCATCATTTACCATCCAGTCGTTAAAATCACCCAGGACAAATGCGTAGTTTTTTTCAGGAGCATAAAGGCTAAGAACAACTGTATTGGCATCAATATAGTTGATGCCGTCTACTACGCCATCTGGGCGTTCAGCCACAGTAACAGGACGGCGGACATAATAGTAAAATGAATCGGCCACAGCCCCCGTACTGTTTACCGCTATGGCTTTAATCCAATGGCTTCCGTCGCTGGAGGCTGTTATGTCGTAACTAAAGTTGTCGGCAGTAGTGGAAAAAACTTTTACATCATCAATGTATAACATGGTGCTGTCAGCTTCACTTGAATTTCCTTCGGTGTGTATTGTTTCGTTTTGTTCAACAATTAAGGGGGATTGATCGGGCAAGGTAAACTGAACATTAAGTCCGCTGGTTGAAACGTCATAAAAAATATCTCCACCGGTTTCGGTTTTACCTTCAAGCCATTGTCCACCCACTTCGGCTTCGCTACGGAACACGAAGGCAAGTTTTTCAATAGTCTCGTTGGCAGGAACGCCATAATAATCACGAATGGAAGGAGAGATTGTTAGCTGCCAAAGGTCACTGCCTACTTTTACCATTTTACAGTCGGGGATGTTAACGCCCCAGTCGGCTTTTACATATTTCCAGTCAGATCCGGAGGTGCTTTGATTCGTTATTACCCCTGTATGCGCGTAAACAGTGCCATTGTAACCTGCCAGCCCACCGCTTCCCAGGGTAGCGTCAAAAGTAATGACCACCTGATCGTTTGAAGTAGGAAATGGTGGGTCGGCTGTAATAAGTTGAGCCTGACTTAATAGGGTTGTAAACAATGCTGCCGCCAGCACGATAAATCTTTTCATCATGATAATTAATTTTGCTACAAAAGTAACTTAATTAATGGTGATTAGCCACATTCTCCAGACTATGCCATGAGGAAATGCTGCATTAACAAGGAGGTGAACACGATACTGTTTATGCAAACGATTGAGAAGAGTAGCAGAGTTTACCCAATTGGTAAATAATCTTCAATACACTCTGATGAGTAGTGGCTGATTTTACAAATTCACTTCGACAACTTTATCAAAGGCCTTAAACTTGTCAGCACCATAAGGTAGCGGTGGCAATGTCCGTTCGTTAACTTGCCCTGTGGGTTTAATAGTGATGGTAGTCCCTTTGGCTTCTTTTACCGTTTTTACCCATACGGCTGCACTGCCTTTCCATGCACCGTTTGTAATGGACATTTTGATATCGGGGTTTGCATCCACCGGAACATCAGCCACGTACCATATCCACTTACCCTTAATTGACTGGGTTTTTGTGTTAAGTTTTTTCCCGCTTAGCGTAATCTCCACTTCGGGGAAGTCCGTTTCCTTATTGTCTTCATCTGTTTTCAGTAAAACGGCAACCTGCTCAGCACCTTTTTTAGCTGTAGTATTTAGTGTGATGTTTACCTTGCCTTTTTTATGAACAGTTGTGGAAACAAATTCAGGCTGCACTACTTGCTCAGGAAGATGCTGGTAGATTTGGGAGAAAGGAATTTCCCGCCCGTCAACACTGACCTTTTGGATGATTTCGGGGTTGAGTACTTTCACCACTTTGGCATTGTCAAGCAACGTGTACACTACATCATCATTGACAACTTTACGTTCAAAAGGTACACCTGCAATAAGAGGCATGCCATCTTTACAACCAAGGGGATGCACTTCAAACAGGGCAGTTTCGTAGCCTGCCAAATCAATGTTTAACCTGGAGCCTGCTGCAAAAATTTGTGGGAAGATATAGCGTTTAGGATAGATTTGCTCAATGACAAGGTCGGTAGCGTTTTCGTCAATACCATAGATTGGGTCGAGGACAATGGTGAGCTGGTCGCTTTCCACTTTTGGATTTCTGGCAGCAATAACGCCTTTGTCGCCTTGAAAATGGAGGTAAGCATAAGCGTTGCCAACAGCGGGATTGTCCCCTACCATAAAAGTAGAACTCAATATTTTGAACCGCTCTTTAGCCCATTTAATGGACTGTGAGAGCGCATGCCATTCACCATCTGTTAGGATGTCGGGGGAGATGTAGAGCTCCCACATGGAAATTCCACGACCAAAATAGAGTACTGCATTGTTGGTAAAGGTTTCAAGACTTTCCCCTTCTTTGCTGATGTTTTCGAGTCTTCCTTTGATGATGCCGTGAATCATCAGGTTTGAAACCGGAAACCACGATTGACGAATATGTTCGTCATCCCAAAGAGCATAATCGCGATAGGTCATGGCATTGTCGCGTCGTGTCATGGAAGGGACATCGGCGAAAGCATAGTCGGCGGCATCCATCCAAATTTGGTTGGCATATTGTACCCACCAAGGGCTTAGCCAGGTTCCGGAGGTAATGTTTAAGTAAACCTTGGGGTTGATGGCTCTAACAGCGTTGCATTTGTCTATTACCGATTCCATCACTGCCCGTCGGGAGTGAATACCAACCGGGTGGCCATGGTCAGGTTCGGAACATGAAAACTGAATACCGTCCCACTTGAAATAGGCCACATGATCGTTTTGCACGAAATCGGTAGTGCGCTTGCGAAACAGTTTCGAGTAGTTTTTTCCCGCCAGGCAAAGTTGCGCCGAACCGGCCACATCAATATTGCCGGCCACTTCATAACCATGGTCGTGCATCCAGTGAATTCTCTTTAAGGAGAAGGAATACCCGCCCGTAGGGCCAAACCATAACCCTAAGTCGGTCCCTGACTTTGCCAGTTCGTCAGCAATGGGGCGCATGCCATTGGGGAATTGTTTTGTTCTTAGTTTCCAGTCGCTTTCGTAGATATCCCACCCGTCATCTAACACAAAAGCGTTGATGGTGATGTTGTTTTTCTTGATGAAATTCTCTTTCACCAGATTCCAAATCCGCATTACATTTTCCTGGTTCATCACGGCATCTTTTGGTATGTTGGGGTAGTCGACTGATCGTAAATCATACCAGCTGTTGTACATGATGTAGGGGTCGGCCGGTGCTACACGAATACTTTTCACATATTGGTAAAACCATTTTTTTACGTAAGGTTCCGGTGTAATTCCCAACATTGACCAACTGCTCTCGACAGGAATATTTTTAACTTGCTCTCCTAAATATTGATAGAAGTCAAGGTTCTCCTTTGTGACATTATTGATGGATGTTGGATACTCAATGCCCCCAAATGCGCCTGCCTGACTGTTTTTTATGGCAACAGGTTGTCCAAAATCACCCTTGTTAAGAATGTCAAAATTGCTCGTGGAAGATTTGTCTTTCTGATTGATTTTGCCTGCTCCTTCGATATCTTCAATGCTGATGGTAAAGGAGGCGTCTTTGTTATTTGATTTGTTGAAGAATGTATAACGGCCTTTACGGGTATGAATCTTGTCAAGATAGTGTCCTGTAAGGGTCTGGTCA
>JANTGU010000198.1 GCA_024762735.1 Bacteroidales bacterium
CCCACGGATGCAAACCGTGGGATGAGTTTATAGTGTGGTTGCAGATTGTGTGAGAGAACTAAAATACAGTTTATTTTTACAACTATTCTCTTTCACATAAAAAATAAAATTCAATTTTTTTGACTGTATTAATAGATGATACATATAAATTATTGCTACCTTTAAACCCTGAAAACAGAAACTATTTGTGAAAAGTTTTAGATCCATACTTTCTTTTTTGTTCCTACTTTTACAAGGTGTTGATATACATATAATTACACCCCCCCTTCCCCGAAATTTAGTCTGAGTTTACTCTTTATATTCAGATACTTTCTTTCGGATTATTTATTTCATCACTATTTCATTACCGGAGCATTTAAAATAACCTGCAAATTCAAACGATATTTCACGACCAAATATATTTTCGTGTTAGGGAAAAACAAGTTTGACAAGCCCGGGCTGCTTTGGACAAGTTTTTACGACTTACCTGAGCAGCTTTTGGAAAAATTTACCCATAAATACCAATACCAAATAATCAAATATCTTTTTCCATCACTTTACTCCAACAAACTAATTTTAAAATAATAATTATGAAAAGAATAAAAAAGCTCTATATTTTATTGACCCTGGTTTTTGTGTCAGTAGCCTTCACGGCGTTTATTCCCTCGGTAAACAACGTTAACAACAAAAACAACACGCAATTAGTAACCCCTGACCCGGGCGAAACAAACAATTTACAAGTTCTCTGGAAAACGGTAGATGTTACCCAAAATACCAGCAATGAATATGTTGTTTTGTATTCTGATATAGTTGACGGGATGGATCCAAGTAACCCGACATGGGGGTGTGGATATCTCGATATCGATCCTGATGTTTCTGGGTGGAATTGTAACTTTACTACTCAATGGTTTTATGCCAATGGAGCAGAGGGCTGCGAGTACATTAGTGTTCATTCAAACAGTGTGCTTGACCCAAACAATCCATTAGCAGTTCATACCATTCGGGTTAAAGTAAGAGACGCTCAGGGCGAAGAATCAAATTGGGGAGGAATTACACTTCAAATACATTATACTCCCAACCCTGATAATTCTGCACCAGTTAATCCTTGTTCTGCATATTAAGATTTTAACAAATCTATTGTATAAATACAGGTTTTTACCGAACTAAATTTAGTAACAGCTTGTATTTTTATTAATTTTGAAAGTTAACTAAATCACCTTCAAGTTTTATTTCACAATGTAAATTGAATTTAATGAAAATATTAACTTTTGTTTTTTTCGTATTATTGATGATGCTGTTATCGTTTGAAGGTAAATCTCAAAACTATTTTGACTATACTTACAACTTTGGCGATATTGAACAACCCCTTGCCATTGTTACTGATTCGGCAGAAAACATTTATGTTTGTGGCTGGTTTGAAGACAGTCTTTACCAAATTCCACATGCTTTCGTATTGAAAACCGATGCCGATGGGCAGGAGTTATGGCGGGTAACTCTGAGTGATACCTCAAAGTTTTACGCGTTGTGCTTAATTCATGACGGTAATCTTGCTATTGCCGGCAGCAGGAATAATCGCTGTTTTTTAACTTTATTGGATAGTCAAACAGGTAGCGAGTTATGGGCTAATGAACAAAGCGGATCCGATAATTTCTGGCTTGCCACGATAAATGAGATTGTAGACAGTGGTAACTATAAATTGTTTGTTAGAAAAGAAGTGAACGGGGCACATAAAATTAGATATTTACTTTTTGGTTCTTCAAATGGGAATTTATTACTTGAATATATTAATGTTAATACTGTGTACGGGGTAGCTTATACATCATTGGAAATTGACTCCAGCCAGGTTTGGACTGCTGGCAATACCGATGAAAATACAGGCTTAATATGGGATGTAAACTTTGGCCCTGGTATTTCTTATTATTGGTCTTTTTCCACAGTACATATTGCAGGTCTTCATCCTTATTCAGATAATTTTGGTAGTGAAGTGGATTATTTCAAGTCGTCTGATGGGAAATATTTCATGGGTGTACTTACAATTGATTTAACTTATTTTAATACATGGGGCAATGCTTTTGAAATAGAACACTCACAGGATCATTTTACCGTAACAGGATCGGATAAGTATGAAACCGGTAAGTTTGTTATTACCGGCACTATTGACAACGAGTTGGCCTTGTGGTTTATCGACCATGATTTAACGGAAATGGACGATAAAACAATTCCTACACAGTATCCACGTACCGGTATTGATGTTGTGGTTTTGCCTTCAACCGATATGATATTGATGGGAACTGAACTGCCTGATACTAGCAGCAACGCCACCGATGTATTTTTGATGAAACTCAACCAATACGGCTTGGTTTCCACACCTGAACATCAGTTGTCGGAAGCCATTACTATTTATCCTAACCCTGCCACCAACTGGTTGTATATTAAAAGCAACGGCCATAACCTAAACCATGTAAAGGCATACATGGTTAACAGCATGGGGCAAACGGTTAAAACCATAACCAACCTTAACTGTCCGTTAGATTTGTCAGGCATCCCGAATGGCTTATATGTGCTGGTGGTGTACGATAACCTCAAGTTGCTTTCACGGCAAAAGTTTGTTAAAAAGTAATATTTGAGTCTATTCCACGGTTATAAACCGTGGGGTTTTCAGTGGCTCACGGTTGCAAACCGTGAGAGAGGTAGTGTTGGGATACCAATGCCGCCTGATATGGCTGTCGCCATTGACAAATGAGATAAATATACCTCTAACCGCTTGCGGGTTAACGGCTAAAGCCGAGATGACGATCCTGTTTTTATCCCCGAGATAAATCTCGGGGCAAAATAGTCAGGTTATATAGCTACAAACGCCAAGTGTTGGGTTAATATACATTATTGGCTATTTATTGCACCGCACTTTAGTGCGGTGGTTAGTAATAAAAAACCCAATGGCTTTAGCCATTAATTATCCCGGGAATTTCAACGCGGGATACAATGATAGTATGAGAGCAAGGCATAAAAAAAGCGGGAATTTCTTCCCGCTTTATTAAATATGTAATCTTAAAGGTTAGTCAATTTCAACAATTTCGTAACCCTCGATAATGTCACCAACTTTTACATCGTTAAAGTTCTCGATGTTCAAGCCACATTCGTAACCGGTGGCCACTTCTTTAACATCATCTTTAAAACGTTTTAGCGAACCAAGATTACCGGAGTAAACCACGATGCCATCACGAATTAACCTGACTTTGGTATTCCTGTTTATTTTGCCATCCAGCACGTAACAACCGGCAACAGTTCCCACCTTAGTAACTTTAAAGGTGTCACGGACTTCGAGGTTACAAACAACTTTTTCTTCGGTCTTTTTGGTAAGCATACCCTTAATAGCCGATTCAATTTCTTCCTTGGCCTGGTAGATAATGGAGTATAACCTTACATCAACCTGTTCGGATTCAGCTAATTTACGGGCTTGTGGCACCGGACGTACCTGGAACCCGATGATAATGGCGTTAGAGGCCGAAGCAAGCATAACATCTGTTTCGGTAATGGCTCCCACGGCTTTGTGGATAACATTAACCTGAACTTCTTCGGTAGAGAGACGGAGCAACTCATCCGAAAGGGCTTCGATGGAACCGTCAACATCACCTTTTACAATAATGTTAAGTTCTTTAAAGTCGCCAATGGCAAGTCGACGGCCAATTTCATCCAGGGTAATATGTTTCTTGGTTCGGATAGACTGTTCACGAATAAGCTGCTGACGTTTGGTTGCCAGGTTCTTGGCCTCTTTTTCGTCAGCAATAACGTTGAACAAGTCACCGGCTTGAGGTGCTCCATTAAGCCCTAACAGCAAGGCCGGCATGGATGGGCCTACTTCGTTAACGGCAACATTACGTTCGTTAAACAACGCTTTTACTTTACCGTAAACCGGACCTGCCAAAACAATATCGCCTTTTTTAAGGGTGCCGTTTTGAACTAAAATGTTGGTAACATAACCACGTCCTTTGTCGAGCAGCGATTCAAGTACGGTACCGCTGGCTAACCGGTCAGGGTTGGCCTTTAGGTCAAGCATTTCCGATTCAAGCAATACTTTTTCCAGCAGCTCTTCAATACCATCTCCATTGATGGCTGATATCTCCTGAGATTGGAATTTTCCACCCCAGTCTTCCACCAAAATATTCATGTTGGCCAACTGCTCTTTTATCTTTTCAGGGTTGGCACCTTCTTTATCAATTTTATTAAAAGCAAAAACAATGGGTACGCCGGCGGCTTGTGCATGCGTAATGGCCTCTTTAGTTTGAGGCATGACAGCATCATCAGCAGCAATAACGATGATAGCCACATCGGTTACTTTAGCACCCCGGGCACGCATGGCGGTAAAAGCCTCGTGACCCGGTGTGTCAAGGAAAGTGATTTTCCTTTTGTCAGGCATGGTTACCTCGTAAGCTCCAATATGCTGGGTAATACCCCCTGCTTCGCCTGCTACAACATTCGCGTGGCGTATGTAGTCGAGCAGTTTGGTTTTACCATGGTCAACATGCCCCATCACCGTTACGATGGGCGGGCGAGATACCAATGAAGCCGGATCGTCTTCCTCTTCTTCAATACTTAAAACTTCGCTGTCAGCATCCACAAACTCGGTTTTGTGTCCGTACTCGTCGGCAACAAACTGAATGGTTTCGGCATCCAGGCGCTGGTTGATGGATACCACCATTCCCAAGTCGAAACAGGTTTTGATGATGTCGGTTACCCCAATGTCCATCATGTTAGCCAGCTCACTTACTGTAAGGAATTCGGTAACTTTTAAAACACTCTTTTCGGCGGCTTCCTGGGCCATTTTATTGGCTCTTTCATCCGCGATATGACCTCTCTTCTCACGACGGTGTTTCGAAGCTTTTGATTTTCCACCACCCTGCAAGCGGGCCAGTGTTTCTTTCATCTGCTTTTGAATTTCCTCTTCCGTGAGTTCGGCTTTTGCTGCTCTTTTGGCAGGACCTTTTTTCTTTGAATCGTGATGTGATTTGCCTTTTCCTCCTTGTGCCGGTTGTTGTCCGGGTTTGTTGGCGGCAATTCGTTTACGA
>JANTGU010000199.1 GCA_024762735.1 Bacteroidales bacterium
AAAAATCCTGTTCTGAATATCTTTTATTAAAATTTCATTTTTCATAGTATCTCCAAAATGATACACTCTGGCATGATTTGTAACCGTTATTTCTTAAAAGTAGCTATTCAGTTTTTCCCCGGGCTCAACCCCGGGGGAGTGAAGATGGTTCGTAATTATCCTTTCTCCCCCGGGGTTCAGCCCGGGGAACAAAGAAACAGGGTAATTACGACTTTATCTTAACTCCTTTTCTGACAGTCTTATCAACTGCAATTCCCTAAAAAAACTTATTCACTAACTCGTCATTAGCAATGTTGGGAAACGTAACCTTCAGCCCGGGTGTTTGTTCCATTTCGCGTTGTATGGCAAACATGGCGCCATCGTTGCGTGCCCAGCTGCGGCGCGAGATGCCGTTGTTGACATCCCAAAACAGCATGGAACGAAGTCTGCGGTCAGCATCCTCGCTACCGTCCAGTACCATGCCGAAGCCTCCGTTTATCACTTCGCCCCAGCCCACACCACCACCATTGTGGATAGAAACCCAGGTAGCACCACGGAAAGCATCGCCGATAACATTTTGGATGGCCATGTCGGCGGTAAATTTGGAACCGTCGTAAATGTTGGAGGTTTCGCGGTAAGGGGAGTCGGTGCCCGAAACATCGTGATGATCGCGTCCCAGCACCACGGGGGCTGACAAAATACCCTCTTTGATGGCTTTGTTAAACTCGGCGGCAATTTGAATCCGGCCTTGAGCGTCGGCGTACAAAATACGAGCTTGCGAGCCCACTACCAATTTGTTTTCCTGAGCACCTTTAATCCACTGAATGTTGTCAGCCATCTGGCTTTGGATGGGCTCCGGCGATTCGTTCATCAGCTTTTCAAGAACATCGGAGGCTATCTTGTCGGTAATCTCTAAATCTTTAGGGTTGCCCGAAGTACATACCCATCTGAAAGGCCCAAAACCATAATCGAAAAACATGGGTCCCATGATGTCCTGCACATAGGATTTATATTTAAAATCGATGCCGTTATCAGCCATTACATCAGCACCGGCGCGCGATGCTTCCAGCAGGAAGGCGTTGCCGTAATCGAAAAAGTAGGTTCCTTTTGCCGTGTGTTTGTTAATGGCCGCTGCCTGTCGGCGTAACGACTCCTGAACTTCTTTTTTAAACTGTCCGGGGTTGCTGACCATCATTTCGTTGGCCTCCTCAAAAGTTAAGCTTACAGGATAGTATCCTCCTGCCCAAGGGTTATGAAGCGAGGTTTGATCGGAACCCAGGTCGATAAAAATATCGGCTTCGTAAAACTGCTCCCAAACATCAACCACATTGCCCTGGTAAGCAATGGAGACCACTTCCTTTTCAGCCCGGGCTTTTTTAACCCTTGTCATAAGCTTATCCATGTCGTCATAAATTTCGTCTACCCAGCCCTGTTGGTGGCGTTTTTGAGCAGCAGCAGGGTTGACCTCTGCAACTACCGAAACCACTCCGGTAATATCGCCTGCTTTAGGTTGGGCACCTGACATGCCGCCCAATCCTGACGAAACGAAAAGCTTTCCTTTAAAGGGATCTTCACCCGGTTTGGCAACCTTGCGGGCAGCATTCATCACGGTGATAGTGGTTCCGTGTACGATGCCCTGCGGACCGATATACATGTACGAACCGGCGGTCATTTGACCGTATTGCGAAACTCCCAGTGCATTGAATCTTTCCCAGTCATCCTGACTTGAATAGTTGGGAATAACCATGCCATTGGTGACCACTACCCTGGGTGCATCTTTGTGCGATGGAAACAGTCCCATGGGATGCCCCGAATACATGGCCAGCGTTTGCTCGTCGGTCATGGTGGCTAAATATTGCATAGTAAGCAGGTATTGTGCCCAGTTTTGAAAAACAGACCCGTTACCGCCATAGGTGATAAGCTCGTGCGGGTGTTGTGCCACGGCAGGGTTCAGGTTGTTTTGAATCATCAGCATGATGGCGGCAGACTGCGGAGTTTTTGCAGGATACTCATCAATGGGACGGGCATACATTTCGTAATCGGGCCGAAAACGGTACATGTAAATCCTGCCGTATTTTTCCAGCTCGTCGGCAAACTCAGGAGCCAACACTTTGTGATGCTTTGACGGGAAATAGCGCAAGGCATTTTTTAACGCCAGCCGCTTTTCGTCGGGCGACAAAATGTGCTTACGGTTGGGAGCGTGGCTAACGCTGTTGTCATACGGCTTGATGGTTGGCAATTCATCAGGAATGCCTGCCAGTATTGCTTTTTTAAAATCGTTCATGATGGCTGTTTTTTTTAAAGTTCAAATGTAGGAAAATTAGGGTTTCGTGATAAGATTTTTCCTTTTTGTCGCCGGTTTATTAATTCACTCTATTTTTGCACCTAAAACCAGAATAGTATGTTGATAGATAAAGAGATGAGGCTGGCAGAAATAATCCATCACGATTTTACCCTGCTGCCCGTGATTAACCGCTTTGACATGCACCTGGGAGTGGGTGATAAAACCATCGCTGCCATGTGTGACGAGAAAGGAGTAAATGTTGATTTCTTCCTGACCATTATCAATACTTTCCACGATGTCCAATATTTTCCGGCACAACATCTGAAACAGTTTCCTGCCACGATGTTGGTCGATTATCTAAAACAAACCCATCTCTATTATCTTGAACAGGTGTTGCCTGCCATCGAGGTTCAAATTGAAAACATGGAGAAAAATTGTGCGATTCAAGGCAACACCCTCATCTTGCTGCTCAACTTTTTTAAAGAGTATAGCCGCGAGCTTACCCATCATATCAACAGAGAGGAAGAGGTGGTTTACCCGTATATAATTGCCCTGGAAAAAACGATCGAAACGGGAAGGGTGACCGGCGATTTCGACCAAAGAATGAAATACTATAGCCTTACCAACTACAAACAGGAACACGAAAACGTGGAAGAGAAACTATTTGATTTAAAAAACCTGATCATCAAGTATCTGCCCGAAACCCGTAACGATGCCTATTGCCATGCCGTGTTGCGTGAGCTTTTCGGTTTGGAGCACGACCTGAATAATCATTCACGGATTGAAAACCTGATTTTGTTACCCAAGATAGAGGAGATGGAACTACTGTACAAACAAATAGAGCGGTAAAATGACAAGCATAATTACAGTAGTTTTAATAGGGAAAGCTTTTTTGATTAAAGCAGGGTTGGAAGCGTTTTTGTCGGAATTTTCCTACGTTTCGGTAGTGGCCTTGTTTGATGGTGACGAAGAGGGACTCGCCAGGAGAATTCTTGAAGTAAAACCCGATATCGTCGTGGTTAACCCTGACGACAAGGGTGTTTCGTTGCTGCCCTTGCTCCACACTCTAAGTAAAGAACCATCTATTTGCCTCATGGCCATGACCCTGGGCGATTTGCAACCGGAAGTGAAGGGCAAGTTTTCGGAGGTGGCTCATTGGATGATGGACAAAATGGCGTTGACAGAGGTGTTTAAAAAGGTGTTTCAAAAGAAAGGATATCAACTGTCGGCCGGGGATACCGATCATAAGCTAAGCCAAAGGGAAAATGATATTTTAAAGCATGTTGCTTACGGACTGACCAACCAGGAAATAGCGGATAAACTGTTTCTAAGCGTTCACACGGTTACTACCCATCGTAAGAACATTACCCGAAAGCTGGGGATTAAAACTGTTTCGGGTTTAACCGTTTATGCTTTAATGAATAAGCTCGTGGCACCTAACGAAGTAGAAAAACGAAATTAATGTTTGCTGCCTTGATGATTTAATCTATTTTTGCCGCACTATTTGTAACAAGTCTAAATAGAAAAAAATGGAACCAATAGGATTGTTTTATGGCTCAACCTACGGAATGACGGAAAAGGTGGCCGACAAAATTAAAAAAGCTTTTGGCCGTAGTGCTAAAGTAGATATATTTAACCTGAAGAATACTTCGGTTGAGGAGATGAAAAAATACACCAACCTGATTTTTGGTACCTCGGCATGGGGTATTGGTGAAATGCAGGACGATTGGGAGCGCTTTATCGATAACCTTTCTGAAATTGATTTCTCTAACCGAAAGTTGGCACTGTTTGGCCTGGGCGACCAAAAGGAGTATCCCGAAAGTTTTGTGGATGGACTGGGTACCCTGTTTTGCCGTTTGCCCGACAAAAGCAGCGTGGTAGGTTATTGGCCTGTTGAGGGGTATGACTACTATTTTTCACTGGCTGAGAAAGAGGGAAAATTCGTGGGCCTTGTGATTGACGAACATACCCAAAAAGCGTTAACGGATAAGCGCGTAGAAGATTGGGTGGATCAGCTGAAAAAGGAGTTTGTATAACCGTAAGTCCCTAATACGTAAGAATCTCATCTAAACAGGTTTTTATTGTTTTGAGTTCAGCATCTGAAATAGTACCAATTTTTTTTACTAACCTTACTTTGGAAACGGATCGAACATGAAATGTCAATACTTCTGATTTTGTTTCAAGTCCGTTGGTTTCATTGGGTTCAATAATTAGGTTTCCCTTGTAGTTTTTAATTTTGGAAGTTAACGGACAGGCAATGACTACCTTTAAATAAGTGTTTAGAAGATTTCCGCTAATAATAACTATAGGCCGGTATCCTGATTGTTTGCTACCTCTCGTAGGGTTCAGGTCGGCATACCATATCTCTTTCTGTCTCATCCGTTAAGTTGTTGAAAGTAGTCTTCCATACCTTCCTCGGCGATAGAAAAAACATCCTCATCGTCGGCAGCACGTTTATAGGATTTAATATACTCAGCCTTGTTTAATTGCTCGAGATAGATACTCAAGGCACGCTCTATTATTTTGTTCTTTGGAAGAGAAAACCGCTTGGAAACCTCGCCCAGCTTTAAAAAAACATCATCCGGTAATGTACTTGTGAAAGTTATCATATTTTTAATATGTATTTATAAAATGAAAATATAATTCATATTGTAATAAAATACAACTTTTATTTTTTAACAAAATCTATGTTTCGTTTTAACCCCTTGTAACCGGTTCGTTCAACAGCCGTGTGTTTAAAGAGCTTTTTAAAGCCGGGTTTGTCAAGTT
>JANTGU010000200.1 GCA_024762735.1 Bacteroidales bacterium
GGCTTTGATGAAAAGTATTTTCTGAATAAAACCTAAAGGCTTAAACTTACTAAGCCTGATATCAGCAGGAATTTTTTTATTCCAGGCTCTTCTGTAACGTAGCTGCTTGCTGCTGTATGAAGCGTGTTTGGGCTTCAACGAAATACTACTCGGATCAAAATCGGCACCCATAAACGATGCCATTAACTGAATAGTGCCGATGGGATTCTTAACCATATCATCGTATAATATCACAAGCGGGTTGCTCTTTAACTTTTGTCTAACCATTTCAATATAAGGAAAAAACAGCGCTTCCGACTGTTTCCATTCGCCGCTGTCATGTTCCAGGTCGATAAATTCACTGAAAGACCGGGAATAACCATTTTTTACCCACCGCCGGTATTGTGAGGCCAGCCAGCTGTCGTGCCGCCGTAACACAATAATTACCCTGGCATTTGGAAATTCATGGGCAATCCTGTTTAATTCATACGGAAATTGCCGGTCGAACTCGTTGGAAACAAAGTACTTTTTATGGTTCGTGTTTTTAATGATGTCAAAACAATGTTTATATTTAGTCCGCTGAATGTAATGAACCCCTTTAAACTTTGGAAAAACCTTGTATTGCAAATAGGTCGATCCGGTTTTACCCAACCCCAGATGAAAATAAACCTCTTTTTTCATAGCCATAAAAATAGGCTATTTCTTTATTGAATGTTATTTTTGTTGAACTTTGCATAAAAAAATTTAAGCATACTACTATGGCATCAATTTTCACAAAAATCGTAAACGGCGAGATTTCTTCTTACAAAATTGCCGAAGATGAGCATTATTTCGCCTTTTTAGACATTAACCCGCTGGCAAAAGGCCACACACTGGTTATCCCCAAAAAGGAAGTTGATTATATTTTTAATATCGACGATGAGCTTTACAAGGGGCTGTTTGCATTTGCCAGAAAAGTGGCGCTGGCCATCGAAAAAGTAACGCCTTGCAAGCGAATTGGTTTAACAGTTATCGGGCTGGAAGTGCCTCATGCCCATATTCATCTTATTCCCATCAACAACATCTACGACATGGATTTTAAGCAACCCAAGCTTAAGCTGGAGGCTAACGAATTTGAAGCGATAGCCGAAAATATAAGGAAAGCTTATAATGAGATACCATAGCGGTTTATTTAGAAGACATTCTGGTTAAGAGGAAACGGCCAATTGTATGGCTTTTATTGATAGATAGCGGTTTCTAGATGCTTTCTATAATTGTTTTAAATTAACACAATCCCTTTTCTGCAATCGTTACTTTTCTATATTTGTAATTCCTTAAGGATTAAGGAAAAGTTAATTTTAATAATAGGTAAAACACTTAAGTTATGAGTAGTTCACATTTTTACTCTTCCATTACGAAGAAGATTATTATGTCGTTGATGGGGCTGTTTTTACTGACGTTTTTATTGGTGCATCTCACCCTTAATACGTTTTTGCTCTTCGACAAAGACCTGTTTAACGAGGGGGCTCATTTTATGGGGACCAACCCTTTTATCCAGGTATTCCAGTGGGTGCTGTTCGCAGGGTTCGCCATCCACATTCTCTATGGAATTATCCTGCAAATTCAAAACTGGGCTTCCCGGCCTAAAGGCTATAAAAAAAGAGCCTGGATGGAGCAATCTCCTTTTTCAAAGTACATGATCTATACAGGGATCATCATTTTTATTTTCCTGGCTATTCACCTTGGCAACTTTTTCTTTGTAAAGATGGGTTGGGTAGGTAACGGCATTCCCGAAGTGGGCGGAAAAGAAGATATGGGACAGTTGGTGCTTGATTTATTTCATAACGGCGGCTACGTTGCCTTTTATGTTATTATGTTTTTACTGATGGGTTTCCACCTCGACCACGCCTTTCAGTCCGCTTTTCAAACCCTCGGATTGAATCACCCTACTTACTGGGGATTTATTAAAGGCCTAAGCCGTGTTTATGCCATCGTGGTTACACTTGGTTTCGTGATTATTCCACTGGTAATTTATTTTCGATAATATTAAAATCGTATAGCGTTATGACTAAAATAGATTCAAAGATTCCGGAAGGCCCTTTGGCCCAAAAATGGACTCATTATAAAGAACATCAAAAACTTGTTAACCCACCCAACAAACGTAAAATTGATATTATCGTTGTGGGTACAGGTCTTGCCGGTGGTGCTGCTGCTGCCAGTTTGGGCGAGATGGGTTTTAATGTAAAAGTATTTTGTATTCAGGACAGCCCTCGTCGTGCACACAGTATTGCCGCTCAGGGAGGTATCAATGCAGCTAAAAACTATCCCAACGATGGCGATTCTGTCTATCGTCTTTTTTACGACACCATTAAAGGTGGCGATTACCGTGGCCGTGAAGCCAATACCTATCGTTTGGCCGAGGTAAGTAATAATATTATTGATCAGTGCGTGGCTCAAGGTGTTCCTTTTGCCCGTGAGTATGGCGGAACTCTGGCCAACCGTTCATTCGGGGGTGCTCAGGTTTCGCGAACGTTTTATGCCCGGGGCCAAACCGGACAGCAGCTTTTATTGGGTGCCTACGGTGCTTTAAGTAAAGAAATTAAAAAGGGATCGGTAAAATTATATACCCGTCGCGAAATGGTTGATTTGGTAGTGATGAAAGACGGTCGTGCCCGTGGTATCATTGTCCGTAACCTGTTTACCGGCGAAATTGAACGTCACAGTGCGCATGCAGTGTTGGTTGCATCGGGTGGTTACGGTAACCTGTTTTATCTCTCCACCAATGCCATGACATCCAATGGAAGTGCTGCATGGAGATCGTATAAACGGGGTGCTTACTTTGCCAACCCCTGTTATGTTCAGATTCACCCTACCTGTATCCCTGTGCATGGTGACTATCAGTCCAAGCTTACGCTGATGAGCGAAAGCTTACGGAACGATGGCCGTATTTGGGTGCCCAAGAAAAAAGAAGATGCAGAGAAAATCAGGAATGGACAGTTGAAACCAACTGACCTTGCTGAGGAAGACCGGGACTATTACCTGGAAAGAAGGTATCCTGCTTTTGGTAACCTTGTGCCTCGTGACGTAGCCTCGCGTGCTGCCAAAGAGCGTTGTGATGCGGGATTCGGTGTTGGAACAGGCTTGGCTGTATATCTTGATTTTGCCGATGCTATTAACCGTTTAGGAAAAGATGTCATCAAGGCTCGTTACGGAAACCTGTTTGATATGTACGAACGTATCACTGATGATAACCCTTACGAAACCCCGATGATGATCTATCCTGCCATTCACTATACAATGGGTGGCCTTTGGGTTGATTATGAATTGCAGAGCAGCATTCCTGGCTTGTTTGTAGGCGGCGAAGCAAACTTCTCCGACCACGGTGCCAACCGCTTGGGTGCTTCCGCGTTGATGCAGGGTTTGTCGGATGGCTACTTTGTATTGCCTTATACCATGCAAAATTACCTGGCTGATCAAATTACGGTCGGTCATATTAGCACTGATTCGGAAGAATTTGCTCAGGCAGAAAAGGATGTACATGATCGGATTGATAAAATATTATCCATCAATGGTACCGAAACGGTGGACTCTATTCATAAACGCTTGGGACGAATCATGTGGGATCATGCCGGCATGGCTCGAAACAAAGAGGGTCTTGAAGAGGGTATCAAAATGATTCAGGAGCTGCGTAAAGAGTTTTGGACCAAGGTTAAGGTTCCCGGTACCAAAGAGGGAGTTAATATTGAATTGGAAAAAGCCTTGCGTCTTGCTGATTATTTGGAATTGGGTGAGTTGCTGGCTCGCGATGCCTTACATCGTGAAGAATCAGCCGGTGGTCACTTCCGTGAAGAGCACCAAACTCCTGAAGGAGAGGCTAAGCGTAATGATAAGGACTTTATGTATGTTGCTGCATGGGAATATGCCGGCGACGATAAAGAGCCTATTCTCAATAAAGAGCCGTTGGTTTACGAAAACATTGAAGTTAAAACACGTAACTACAAAACAGCTTAATTGAGGAAAAATCAATTTTATAACATTAAAGAACAGAACAATGGATTTAAAATTAAAAATATGGCGTCAGGCTTCTTCAACCGATAAAGGTCAGTTTGTAGATTACGACGTACATAATATATCAACCGATGCCTCTTTTTTGGAAATGCTCGATATTTTGAATGATGAGCTGATTGAAAAAGGAGAACGTCCGGTGGCATTCGATCACGATTGCCGTGAAGGTATTTGCGGTATGTGTAGCTTATACATCAACGGTCATCCTCATGGTCCTGAAGCAGCTACCACCACTTGCCAACTCCACATGCGTAAGTTCAAAGATGGTGATACGGTCGTTATTGAACCTTGGCGCGCCAAACCATTCCCGGTTGTCAGAGACCTTATTGTTGACCGCTCGGCATTTGACGAGATTATTCAGTCAGGTGGTTATATTTCGGTTACCACGGGAGGCGTTCCTGATGCCAATAGCATACCCATCAGTCGCGATGATGCCGAATTAGCCATGGATGCCGCTGCCTGTATTGGCTGTGGTGCTTGTGTTGCTGCTTGTAAGAATGCTTCTGCCATGCTGTTTGTTTCGGCTAAAGTTTCACAATTTGCCTTGTTGCCTCAGGGTAAAGTTGAAGCGCAAGATCGTGTTAACGCCATGGTGGCTAAAATGGATGAGCTTGGTTTTGGTAACTGTACCAACACCTACGCTTGTGAAGCAGAGTGCCCGAAAGAGATTTCGGTGGCCAATATAGCTCGTATGAACCGCGAGTTTATCAAGGCTAAATTGGGATAATACGGAAGACAATCTTTTTAAGAGGGGATATGTCTTGTAAAACAGGGGCCTGCCGAGGTGCAGACTCCTGTTTTTTTATTTCAGGATGGTTGTATATTACATTGTTGCCCCCCAATCCTCTGCAGCGTTAGGAGCCTCTATTTCAGTATCCCCTACGGGGAAGGTGTGAGTGTATGCCGTGTTGTACAATTCCTTAACCGCTACGAGGTAAGGTTTTGGTGGTAATTGGTTGGTTTTCCTTTGCTATTCTACTCATCCAAGCTTT
>JANTGU010000201.1 GCA_024762735.1 Bacteroidales bacterium
TTTACAGGTTTATTAAAACGTAATAAAAATTCTTTTATGATATATATTATATTTTTACTTCTTTCGTTAAAGATTTTTTCAAGAAGTTGTTTTAAAGTTAACCTAAAACAACCTCCAAGTTTATATTCCAAATAAGTATGAACCATTACACTACAACCCTAATAATTCAAGGTAAGTCATTTGAACCTGTTCGCAAGTATAGTCGTGCATGGCAATGCTTACTGACAAGAAAAATAAAAAAGTGTAACTTTACCCTATCAATCAAACGGTATTCATCCTTAACATACATCATCATGAAAAAAGCAACCACCTACCTGGCTATTGTGCTGTTATTTAGTTTCAGTGCCGTAAAAGCACAACGTTTTAATTTTTTACCCGACACGGTTGAAGGGCATCAAATTGTAACCTATACGCAATTTACCCTTTCGTATAATGAAGAGCATGAGCAGGCTGACTGGGTAGCCTACGAGCTCACCAAACAGGAGGTGGAAAGCAGCCAGCCGCGATGTAATTGTTTTAAAACGGACAAGTCGATTACTACTGGAAGTGCCAATAAAAAAGAGTATGCTTCCACGGGGTTCGACCTGGGGCACCTATGCCCTGCCGCCGACAACAATATGAGCGCGGAGGCCAACCGTGAATCGTTTCTTATGTCGAACATCAGCCCTCAACTACCCGGTTTTAACCGTGGTGCCTGGAAAAAGCTGGAAGAGCTGGTGCGTGATTTTGCTGTAAAGTACGATACGCTTTACGTTGTTACAGGGCCGGTTTTTCTGAACAACCTTGGAAGTATTGGAAAAGACAGCATCACGATTCCCGGCTATTTTTACAAAGTGCTACTTCGTAAAGAAGGAAACAAATTCTACTCGATGGCCATCATGATGCCACAGCTGGGTGCCACTGACAATTTCAGGGCTTATGTTATTCCCGTGAATGCACTGGAATCCATCACCGGTATCGATTTTTTCCCGGCACTGGATAATCATATTGAAAACAGGGTTGAAGGTCAATACCAGCCTAACAGATGGGGTATGTAAGCATGGAGTATTTTAAGGAAAGCCCTACATGAAACTTACTTCCCCGGTAGCGTGATTGTACATAGCGCCTACAATATCAATTTCCCCTTTGTGGTACATGTCGAGCAGCACCGGACTTTGACTTTTAATGTCCTCTATCGAGAGGCGGACATTCTCCTCGGCCACCCTGTTCACAAAGTCCAGGTTTTTTGAAACACGAAGCTCGCCTTCTTTGACAGGCGTGTGTGCTATAGCTAGTTTAATAGGTTTTAAAGCAGCTGTTAGGTTTCCCAGCTTAACATCATCAATGGCGCCTTTTACCGCACCACATGAGGTATGCCCCAGTACTACCACCAGCTTCGATCCCGAAACGGCACAAGCGTACTCCATGCTTCCTAAAATATCCTGATTGATGATACTCCCGGCAATACGCCCCACGAAGATGTCGCCAATTCCCTGGTCAAAAATGATGGAAGCGAGTACTCTTGAATCGATGCAACCTAATATGAAAGCAAAAGGATGCTGGGAGTCTTTGGTTTCACGGATGTGCCACTCGTGATCTCGCTCGTGAACATCTTTGGAGAGGAACCTCTCATTTCCCTTTTTTAATAACTGCAAGGCATCCGCAGGTGTGATGCCCTCCAATATTTCTTTGTTTTTGATGCTTTTGCCTATGTCCATGGTTTTCAAAATTAAGGTCTTGTTATTAAACTAATTCCAGTCTATGTAAATATTCCTCCACTTCGCTCGATTGGGTAAAAATATGGTTTTCGTCCACCAAATCGGGAACGATGTCAATTTTTTCAAACATCACTTTGGGCTGTCCGTTCAATCCCAAAAACAAAACTTCCACATTTCGATTTAACATATCAGTCACAGCTTCTTCCATGGCATACAATCCACTTTGATCCACATAAGAAACCCTGTCCATCCTGAAAATCACAATGGAAACATCGTTAGGGATGGAGGCTATTTGATTTTTAAACCCTGACACCATACCAAAAAAGAGCGGGCCTTCAATATGTTTGATAAAAACCTTGTCACCCAGTTTTTCCACCAGTCCCTTTTCATCATCCCATGCGCCTTCTCTTTTAAAATCTTTTAATGGTTTAAGCATACTCTCGCCTTCCACAATATCTGCCGTTTCTTTCATAAACACAAAGGCTGCCAGCACCATTCCTGCTCCCACGGCTACCAAAAGATCGACAAACACGGTTAGCAAAAGCACGATAATCATAATAACAGCTTCCGCTTTAGGAATGGAACGAAGATGGCGCAGTCCCTTGTAATCGATAATGCCGATGCCTACCGTTATTAAGATACCCGCCAGCACGGCATTTGGAATGTGCCCCACCAGTTGACCGAGTCCCAACAGGATACCTGCCAGCAGCAAACCCGCTACCACACCTGACAGGCGTCCGCGGCCCCCCGAGTTAATGTTGATAACCGTTCGCATGGTAGCACCGGCACCGGGGAGCCCCCCAATAAAACCTGCCACCATGTTGCCCATACCCTGTCCAATCAGTTCGCGATTGCTGTCGTGCTTGGTCTTGGTCACATTATCTGCCACTACCGATGTCAGCAACGAATCGATGCTACCCAATGCTGCCAGCGTAAAGGCGTATTCAAAAATACGTACCAGCACCTTGGGGTTAACCAGTGCATTGAAGAAATCAAAACTAATCACGGGCAATCCCGTGGGCAAGTCACCTTTTGAATTTATCTTTAAAAAGGTGCCTTCCGGTAAAAAGTAGTAGGCTATCAACGAGACTACCAAAAGAGCCACTAACGTAGCCGGAACTTTTTTTGTAATGAATGGCAATGCATAAATGAGCACCACCGTAACGACGGCGATACCCACCGAGTATATGTTCACCAATTCCGGAATACGATGAATGCTTGATATAGTTCCCAAAGCACCCCCTGCCGGACTCTCGGCACCAATAAACGGAAAAATCTGAGTTACAATAATGATCACGCCGATTCCACTCATAAAGCCCGAAACTACCGGGTAGGGAATGTATTTGATAAACTTGCCAAGTTTCAGCAGTCCTAACGCAGCCTGAATAATACCTGTTAAAATAAAAGAAGCCACAATGACGGGCATGGCCTGTTGAAGGCCACCGAGCTCTTTGATGGCTTCCATGATTAATACGGCTGCCACCACGGTCATGGGTGCGGTAGGCCCGCTGATTTGGGTTTTAGTACCCCCGAACAGCGCGGCAACAATGCCCAGTGCTATGGCGCCATACAAGCCTGCCACGGCACCCAGTTCTGTTTGTTCACCAAAGGCTAATGCCAGCGGCAAAGCCACTATCCCGGCAGTTATCCCGCCCAGGAAATCACCTTTTACGTTTGAAAAGAATCCGTTTTTGTCACTCATAATACTTAAAGCTAGCTTGATGTCTTGATTTAAATCGTTATTTAGAAAGGGTAAAGATACAATATTTTAGCATTGCTGAGCAAACCATTTTTCTTTCAACGAAAAGGTTCGTACAAACCCATTTCGGACGGATAGATGCGGGATAAGCCTACCTCCATTTTATCTACATGGATGACCGTTTGATCCTTTTTCCAGATGTAAAATTTAAGGATGCCCTGTTTTGGTATGGAGGGCAAATCACGAACACGCAACGAAACAGCTACGGTGAAGGTTGAATCCTGCGATGCGAATTGATCAAAAGGAGAAGCACTCCAGAAAACCGAATTCCGTTGGGCACCACGCAAGTCGAATACCAGGCTGGCATCGGGGACTATCGTATCGCTTTTAATGACCGCCGTGGCATATAAAACTGCGTTTTTATTTAAAGCCAGGGAATCACTGTGCAACTTGATGGCTTTTCCATAGCTGCTTTTTGACGGAATTACCGATTTCTTTAAGCTGCCCAGAACCGTTTCTTCCTCTGTGTTATGATACCGTGTAGCTATCTTTTTCTTGCTCAGTACCCAATATTCTGAATTAAACCAATCCAACCTCTCCACCACATAAGGAAAGTTCACTTGCAGCGCTTTCAGGTAATTCAATGACGCATAGTCACCCCACCCAAAAAGAAGCATATCAGCATGATGATTTTCAAGGTAACGGTTTACTTCGGAAAGGTCATTCCTTTTTTCCAGCTTAAAATATTCGGGTTTTTCTGTATATTTTTCAAAATAGTAATCAAACATTCTGGTATCGGGTGCCTGCAGGACCACGGCGATGTTGTTCCCTGAGTACCTTTTTAAATCGTTGATAACGTGCGCCGGTATTTGGTCGAAGCCCTGTCTGTACATTTCAACATAATGTTGCCGGTTTACGATCAGTGTAAACAGGCCTGTAAACAGGATAAGGGCCAGGCTTAGCCATCGGGTACCGTTAGGCATCTTATCAAAAAAAGAGAAGAATACCATCAACAGAAAGGGAAACACGAACAACAAGGTTGAGTATTGAATAATGGGACTTCGCCACAGCGAATAGAGATAGGCAACCAAAAACGTGACCAAAAACCAGCCGAGGCCTATCCAGCGGAATTTGTTCTTTTTTCCACTATGAGCATAGTACTTGATAGAAAGATATAGCACAATCGTGACAACAGTAGCTAAAAACCAATTTGAAAAATGAAAAACGTATTGAATGAAAGTAAGTAAAAAATCTGGTTTTGGTTTGCTAAGCCACCCCCCTATGTCGCCACGACCCAGCTGAGCCAGGAAAACAGAAATTCCCGGCAAATAGAGCAGCAGGATGGCCAGCCCGGCCAGCAGATAAAGCCTCAGCCGTTTACCTTTTACAAACAGCAATCCCGTGGCCGCGACCAGCAGGTCAAAAAACAGAGTAAAGGCATGAATGTAGTTGTTTATGGCCATCAGAAGAACAAACCACAGCCAGTCCTGCTTTTTGGGATTGTTATCGAACACCACTTTAGTCCAGAACCACGCTGTTGCTAACGAGAAAAACAGTCCCGGTGCATACGGCCTGGCCAGCT
>JANTGU010000202.1 GCA_024762735.1 Bacteroidales bacterium
CGTAAGCGAATTCAAAGTTTCAGGTACGCTTTTTCCGGCTTGTGGTTCGTGCTAAAACATGAGCACAATTTCAGGATACACCTGTCCGCTGCCGTGGTGGCCGTTTTGGCAGGGTTATATTTTGATATTTTCGCTTACGAATGGTTGGCCATTGTTTTAATTATTGCACTGGTGTTGACCCTTGAAATGGTCAATTCTGCCATCGAAAAGCTTGCCGATATGGTGTCACCCGAGAAAAATGAAAAAATAAAGATTATCAAAGACATGGCTGCTGCTGCGGTTTTACTGGCGGCCATGGCAGCACTCGTGGTGGCAGCCATTATCTTTATCCCGAAGATGGGTTTCTAAAATTTTTCCAACCCTAACGTATTTGTTCCCTGGTTGATTACCTTTGCAATGCACTTTAACCTTAAAGTGGCATGAAACATTCATGATTGTCTAAGGAAATGTAAGGGGTTATTATCAGACCCTGTAGGGGTCGCATCTTAATAGCCCGGGGTGAAACCCCGGGAATTAAAAATAGAAAATCCGTTTTGGCGGAATTTTTGCAGCCTACCCTGAGCTCGTCGAAGGGGAGGTAGCAAAAATTGTGACAAAACGTAAAAGAAAGAAATATAATGAATTATAAAATTATAAACAGATGAAGCTATTGACCTGCAAAAGCGTTTTCATCTTGTTCATTATGTTGACCGTTCTTTCGGGCTGCACAACCAAAAAGCAATCCTATTGGGACAATGGCATGATAAAGTCGGAGTTGGAGTACAAAAACGATCAATTAAACGGGAAAGCTGTTTGGTTTTTCGATAACGGAAACCGCGAGCAGGAGGCCAATTATAAAAACAATAACCTGGAAGGCGAGATGATCAGGTGGTATCGTAACGGTACCATTGAATCGAAATCGTTTTATGTGGGAGGGCTTAAAACCGGCCGGCAGTTAACGTATGATGAAAACGGGAACAAGCTTTCCGAAGAAAACTACCACAACGATACCCTCGACGGTTTTTTCCGGCAGTGGTATCCCAATGGTATGTTAAAGATTGAAGGAAACTACAGTCACGGGCTTTTCGATGGACGGTGGATGTACTACGATGTGGGAGGAAATATAGTGGGCATTGGAAATTTTTCAAAGGGAACCGGTGTGCAACGGGCATGGTGGCCAAACGGCAAAGTGAAACGCGAAATCCATTACGAAAACAATCAAAAAAACGGAACGGAAAAGTGGTTTGATGAGGAGGGTAAACCGGAAAAAATCATGCATTGGAACAACGGTGTTTTGGAGTAGATAAACTTTCTGAAAATAAGTAAAATACAATTATTATTTTAACAGATTCTATATTGAATTAAATTTGAAAAATTAGTTTGTTTATCTCGAAAAATCGGCATTATCTTTGCCCCATAATTAACAATTGTTATATTGTTAACAATTAACCCTAAAATCATTAGTGATGAATTTAAATAAAATAATGAACGACCTGGAAGCCAAGCATCCGGGTGAAGCTGAATATTTGCAAGCTGTTCGCGAAGTATTGGAATCTATTGAAGATGTAGTAAACGACAATCCTCATTTTGAAACTGCCGGAATTATCGACCGTTTGGTGGAACCCGATCGCATTCTCTCCTTCAAAGTGCCATGGATGGATGACGAGGGAAAAGTGCATGTTAACCTTGGTTACCGTGTTCAGTTCAACGGCGCCATTGGTCCCTACAAAGGCGGCCTCCGTTTTCACCCCAGTGTAAACCTGAGCATTCTTAAATTTTTAGGATTCGAGCAAATCTTTAAAAATGCCCTGACCACGTTGCCCATGGGCGGTGGCAAAGGCGGTTCCGATTTTAACCCTAAAGGGAAATCTGATAACGAAATCATGCGTTTCTGCCAGTCCTTTATGCTGGAACTCTGGAAAATTATTGGCCCTGAAACCGACGTGCCTGCCGGTGATATTGGCGTGGGTGGAAAAGAGATTGGTTTCCTTTATGGTATGTACAAAAAACTGCAGCACGAACATACCGGTGTACTTACCGGAAAAGGTACCGGTTGGGGCGGCAGTTTGATTCGTCCTGAAGCTACAGGCTTTGGTGGTGTTTACTTTACCCAAGAGATGCTGCAAACCAAAAATGATACTTTTGAAGGAAAAACTGTTACCATCTCAGGATTTGGAAACGTTGCCTGGGGGGTAGCTTTAAAACTGAATGAGCTGGGTGCCAAAGTGGTTACCATTTCAGGTCCTGACGGGTACATTTATGATCCTGAAGGCATCTCCGGCGAAAAAGTAGATTACCTGCTGGAACTTCGTGCTTCGAACCAGGATATTGTGGCGCCTTATGCTGAGGAGTTTCCCGGAGCTACTTTCGTACCGGGAAAACATCCCTGGGAAGTAAAATGTGACATTGCCATGCCTTGTGCCACGCAAAATGAGTTGAACGGCGAAGATGCTGCCAACCTTATTAAAAACGGTGTCCAAATCGTGGCTGAAGTTTCAAACATGGGTTGTACTCCCGAGGCTGTTGAAGCATTCCATAAGAATAAGATTTTGTTTGGACCCGGAAAAGCTGTTAACGCCGGTGGCGTTGCCGTTTCCGGACTGGAAATGACCCAAAACTCCATGAAAATCAGCTGGCTTGCCGACGAGGTTGATGCCAAACTGCACCAAATCATGAAATCAATCCACGAAGTATCGGTTAAATATGGTACCGAAGAGGATGGATACATCAACTACGTGAAAGGCGCCAACGTGGCCGGCTTCCTAAAAGTAGCCAACGCCATGTACGATCAGGGAATTATCTAAAAACAGTTTATTGATAATAGTAAAAGCCGCTTCATTCGAGGCGGCTTTTTTTGAATCTCCAGCCATACGTGCTATCTCTTACGTAACAAACATTAAGCGTACGGCTTTCCCTTAGGTGACAATCGAACAATTAAACAGAATCCCCGGGCTAAACACCGGGGCTGAGGAGATAACCTGTATTTATGCAATTGAACAATCAAGCAATTGAGCAGTTGAACAATCGGACAAGCAAATAATTAATTATCTTGCAACCCAAAATCAGAAATATGGAATTTACAGCACAACAAATAGCAGAGGCGTTGCAGGGTACCGTGGAAGGTGATGCTACAACAACCGTTTCAACACTTTCAAAAATTGAGGAGGGAGCACCCGGCTCACTCAGTTTCCTCGCTAACCCGGCCTACGAAAAGTATATTTACGAAACCCATGCCTCTATCGTAATTGTTAACAACGATTTCAAACCTGAAAAAAAGGTTTCGGCCACCCTTATCCGAGTAAATGATGCTTACATGGCTTTTGCCCAGTTGCTGGAGCTCTATCAGCAGAGCAAGCCTCAAAAAACAGGCATTTCGCCCAAAGCCCATATTGCCCAAACGGCCAAAGTGGGTAGCAATGTGTATATCGGGGAGTTTGTTGTGATTGGTGAACATAGCGAAATTGGTGACAACTGTAAAATATATCCCAATACTACTATTGGTGATAAGGTAACCATCGGCAATGAAACAACCCTGTTTGCAGGTGTTAAGGTTTACGAAGATTGCGTGATTGGCAACGAGTGCACGCTCCATGCAGGAGTGGTTATTGGTTCAGACGGATTTGGTTTTGCACCCCAGCAGGATGCCGACTTTAAAAAGGTGCCACAGATTGGCAACGTGGTGCTGGAAGACAGGGTTGAGATAGGTGCCAATACCGTTATTGATCGGGCAACCATGGGTTCCACCATCATTAAAAGAGGCGTAAAACTTGATAATCTTATCCAAATTGCACACAATGTGGTGATAGGTGAAAACACGGTAATAGCAGCTCAAACGGGCATTGCCGGTTCTACAAAGATTGGTAAGAATTGCATGTTTGGCGGGCAAGTGGGTATTATCGGACATCTTACCATCGCCGATGAAGTTAAAATTGCTGCCCAGTCGGGGATTGGCAAAAGCATTACCGAAAAAGGAGCTATTGTGGAAGGGTCGCCGGCTTTCAACGCCCGTGATTTCCAGAAGTCATACATTTACTACCGGAAACTGGATAGTCTGGTAAAAAGAATCAACAACTTAGAACATCAGCTTAAAAATAAGATGTAGTCCGTTTTGCCAGATAGGCTGAGCCGGATGCATCGTCATCCTCGCAAAGTGTAAGTCCAATGCATTTTAGCAATTTCCCTGATGACATACATATACAAGCTGCAAGACTGCAATGGTGCTATCTACATCAACCTGACAGCAAAAAAAATTACAGCCCCAACAGTACTTCCGTCGGATCTTTGGCTCCAAAGAGCATCCTTTCGGGGTTTTCCAACATCTCTTTCACTTTTACCAAAAAGCCAACTGACTCGCGACCATCTATTAACCGGTGATCGTAACTCAGTGCAACAAACATCATGGGATGAATTTCAACCTTTCCGTTCACGGCAATGGGCCTTTCCACGATGTTATGCATGCCCAGGATAGCACTTTGCGGGGGATTGAGGATGGGGGTTGAAAGCATGGAGCCAAACACCCCGCCGTTGGTAATGGTGAAGGTTCCGCCCTCCATATCCTGAATGGTAATTCGGTTTTCGCGGGCTTTGATGGCCAGCCGTTTAATCTCTTTCTCAATGTCAGCCAGTGTCATCATTTCGGCGTTGCGAACCACCGGTACCACCAGACCTTTGGGAGCACTCACGGCAATGCCGACATCCACGTAGCTGAATTGAACAATCTCATCTCCGTCAATTTGTGAATTTATAGCCGGGAAGTGAGCGATAGCCTCAGTAACGGCTTTGGTGAAAAACGACATGAAGCCCAGTCCCACACCATGTTTTTCTTTAAACACCTCCTTGTATTTTTTTCGCAGTTCCATGATGGGCGTCATGTTTACCTCGTTGAAAGTGGTAAGCATGGCGGTTTCGTTTTTTACCGAAACAAGACGCTGAGCCAGTTTTTTGCGCAGCATGCTCATCTTTTTTGGCTCTTTTTCGCGAGAGCCACTCCAGGAAGAA
>JANTGU010000203.1 GCA_024762735.1 Bacteroidales bacterium
ATCAGCGTATAAGACGTTACAAGTCTCTCTGCTTTGGCAGAGAGACTTGTAACGTCTTATTATTCAATAATTACTTTTTCAAGTAATTCGCCATTTTTATACGAAATTTTAAGTAAATATATACCTGAAGAAATTCCCGAAATGTTTAACCGGGTTTGGTTTATGTCAAATTGTTTAAGTATTCGTTCGTTAAGGTCTAAAATCGAGATTGATTTAATTTTGACATTTTCTTTGTTTTGGATTATCAATGTGCCTTTAGCCGGGTTGGGATAAATATTAATGATCGGCTTGTTGTTTTCAGTAATGTCGGTAACTAAATAACAAGATTCATAATTTGGGTTGCTATAAATTAATTCGCCAGTATCTGACATGCAAAGAAACCGATTCCACCCGCCTACCAAATTAGCCGAACCACTCCAACAAATACCCTTGTTACTACCAACACCTTCAATCCAGGTTTCGCTGTACTCAGGCATTGTTTTACATGATAGCCAGTACTTTTTTCTGTTTGTTTGATTGATATTTATTTCACTTATTGAATCAACATATAAATACACCGGGGCGACAAGTCCTACCAAAACGCTGTCTCCAACTTCAGCCGAAAAGTCGTACATCAGCATTTCTTCAGTTGATGATTCACGGCGACCCCACACTCGCTTACTGCTGTCCTCTCTCATGAAACACCAAAGATTCCAATTGAGAGGAACTTCTTCTGATGATTCATAAAGCGATTGATAAGAGTGCGCATTAATGGTGGTGTCCCCAAAAAACTGATAGGTTGATGTTGAATAGGTCGTATCCCAAAAATCAGGGCCGACAAGTTCAACGGAAATCACGTTCCATGTTCTGTTTTCTTGTAAAAGGGGATAATAGTTTTGGCCAAAACTCATTGAAATTAGACTGGCAAATAAAATCGAGATTAGTATCTTTTTCATGGTATTGTGGATGTTAGATTTTTACAAAGGTAATAAAAAACGAACAAGACGTTCCAAGTCTCTCTGCTTTGGCAGAGAGACTTGGAACGTCTATTGTAACGGATTATTTACTTTTTTACAAACTTAGCTGCCGAAACACCTTTTTCCGTTTTAACTTTTACAACATAAACACCGGGTTGTAGAAACCTGATATCGCGGGTTAAAGTGCAATTGTCAGCTGCTGAATGTAAAATTTGCTGCCCGTTTATTGAAAATAGGGTAATGGTATTCATTTTGTCCGGCGATGTTATCGTCAGGTAATCGATAACCGGATCAGGAGAAATCACGAGGTTTCCTTTTGTGTTGCTTTCGGGTTTATTAATTCCAACTCCTTCAACTGTCGTGTGGACAATATCTTTTTCATCGGCAATCCACAAGTTGTTTCCGGCACTTGCTATTCCGTTCAGGTCGAACATTGATTCTTTCAGCGGAAAACTTTTATCAATCGACCAGGTATTACCACCGTCGGTTGTTACATATAGTCCGTAAATCGAGCAAAGGGCATACCCTATATCGGGAGTGATAAAGTATATTTTTCTAACAGAATGATAACCGTTGCCAAGCGTGTCGGTTATTTGCCAATTGTTACCCCCATCATCCGATTTGCAAATAATGCCATTTTCGGCTGAGGCCCAAAAAGTATTCTTGTCGGAAGAACAAAGTGAATAAAATGAGACCTCATCGTTTGAAAATACCGCTTGCCAGGTTAATCCTCCATCCGTTGATTTTTCGATGCTACCCTTTACACTGGCGGCGAACCCGGTATTGGCATCTTTAAAAAACAATTCACACCAATCATTATTTTCCGATTGAAGCGTGGAAACAAGATTCCAATTTTCGCCACCATCAACCGTTTTAAAAACTTCCCCACTGTCTTTTAACACCCATCCCGTTGTTTCATCAATAAATTGGATATCCGTAAAATACTCACTCCCATAAGTCAACACCTGATTCCAGCTCGTTCCTCCATCGGTAGTTCTAAACACCCCATGTTTGTCATTCATCACGAAACCTGTTGTTTTATTGATAAACCAAACACCATAATTATTAATAAAAGGGAGGCTTTCGATATAATCCCACGTTTTTCCCCCGTCGTTGGTTTTGGTAATTCCGGGTCCATACCCCACGCCATAACCGGTATTTTTATCAACAAAACTGAGGCTAAATAAATATCCAATAATGTGGTGCGATTTTGTTTGCCATTCATTACTGCTGTTTTGGTGATAAACAATTCTACCAAAAGCCCCCACGGCATAACAGGCATTTTCACAGGCTGTAATATTATGCAATATTCCATTATCAAGGCGAGGAAAAACCGGGTCATACCCAATATTATATTGTTCCACCCAGGTTTTACCCCCGTTTTCGGTGTAATAAACGGAAGAAACTGTTGCCCAGTCAAACCGGGAATGAATGAGTATCCAGAATTTTTCTTTTGATAAGGCGGTAAGTGAAGCCGTGTTTGTTCCATTATGAATAACAGGCAATGTAACAGTTTGCCAGGTTTCTCCACGATTACCGGAAAAGTAAAGTAAGGTGTCGCGGGCATACCAAACAGAAGAGTCGCCATAGGTTTGTAACAGAAATATTTCTTTGTTTCTGCCCCCGTCAACGGTATCCCAACTGTTGCCCCCGTCAGATGTTTTTAGCAGCAGGGTGTCATCAGAAACAAAAGGAGCGTATCGATTGCCTTTAATAATGGCAAACCCGCTTGATTTGTCAAAAAAGGAAAACGACCTGAACACGTAGTTCACTCCTGTTTCAAATTTTTGCCATGTGGCACCGCCATCATAGGTATTGCTTAATACCCCTTTGCTTTCCGAAACCCAGGCCGTTTTTTCATCCAGAGCAAAAAAAGAGCTATAGGATGAAGTGTCGGGCTCTTTGACCCGTTTCCAGGATTCGCCCATGTCTTCGGTGATAAAAACAGACCCCGAATCACCGGCTATCCACCCGGTGTTAGTTCCGGCAATATGAGTAACAAAAGGCAGGTTTTCTGTCGTGTTTAAATCCACTTTCAAAAACGTTTGCCCCTGATCAATAGTTTTTAAAACCGTTCCGTTGTAACCGGTAAAGAAAACTGCATTGGGTGAAAACTGCGCTACTCCTGATAAAGAAGCATTGGTTGGCTTTGGCATTTGTAATTCCCACTGAGCAAATAAAAGGTGTGAAACGCCAAGCAGAAAAACGGATAAGATAATCTTTTTCATGGCTTTGTGGAGGTAAAGTTTCCACAAAGGTAATAAAAAACCATAGACGTCACAAGTCTCTCTGCTTTGGCAGAGAGACTTGTGACGTCTGGTAACGGCTTGTTATTTCTTCTTCCTTGCGAACCTTTTCTTGGGCATGTTTTTGGGATCCTTGGAAATTTCGTAGCAATCTTCCAGCGTTAATCCTGCCGGATCGGTTCCCTTGGGAATTTTGTAATTCTGCTTTTTGATGACAAGATAAGGACCATAGCGTCCGTTGAGCACCTGAACATCGGGATCTTCGTCGAAAGTTTTAATAATTTTTTCACGGTCGGCTTTACGTTTGGCCTCGATAAGCTCGATGGCTCTTTCCAGTGTAATGGAAGCCGGATCGTCGTCCTTTTTAATGGAGACAAACAGCTTACCCAGACGCACGTAAGGCCCAAAACGGCCAATGGCCACACTTACATCTTCCCCTTCGTACTTGCCAAGGAGACGTGGAAAATCGAATAACTTTAAAGCTTCTTCCAGCGTGATGGTGTCAATAGACTGTCCTTTACGCAAGCCGGCAAATTTTGGTTTTTCTTCCGATTCGGTATCCCCGATTTGAGCAATAGGACCGAAACGACCAATCTTTACAAAAACATTTTTACCCGATTCCGGGTCAACACCCAGCAGTTTTTCACCGCTGAATTTACCGGAGTTCTTTTGAGTATCTTCTACTTTTTCATGAAAACTACCATAAAAATCCTTGATAATTTTATTCCATTGTTTTTTTCCTTCTGCAATTTCGTCAAACTCTTTTTCAACCGTAGCCGTAAAATTATAATCCAGGATATCAGAAAAATATTTTACCAAAAAGCCGTTTACCAAGGTACCAATGTCTGTTGGAAATAGTTTGGCTTTCTCGGAACCGGTATTTTCTGTCAGGGTTTTTTCGGTAAGCTTGTCGTTGGCAAGTTCATAAACGGTAACTTTACGTTTTTCCGACGGTCGGCTCTCTTTTACCACGTAACCACGGTTAATAATGGTTGAAATGGTTGGGGCGTAAGTGGAAGGACGGCCGATTCCCAGCTCTTCCATTTTTTTAACGAGACTGGCCTCTGTGTATCTTGGCGGATGCTTGGTAAAGCGCTCTTTACCTTCCAGTTTAACAGCTTCCGGTTTGTCGCCTTTTTTCATGGGAGGAAGCATGCCCGAGGTATCCTGCTCGCCATTTTCGTCGTCCACTCCCTCGCGGTAAACTTTTAAGAATCCGTCAAAAGTAATCACCTCTCCCGAAGCAACAAACGGGTCGGGGGCTCCGGTAGATTGTATTTGAGCCACAGTTCGTTCCAACTTGGCATCAGCCATTTGTGAGGCGATGGTTCTTTTCCAAATTAAATCGTAAAGGCGGATTTCATCGGAGGAGCCCGAAATAGTATCATTGTTCAAATAGGTAGGACGAATGGCTTCGTGGGCTTCTTGTGCTCCTTTTGCCTTGGTAGCATATTTACGAACCTTCACATATTTTTCGCCGTAGCGGGAGGCAATCTCCTCTTTGGCCATGGCCAGCGCCATGTTTGAGAGATTTACCGAGTCGGTTCTCATGTAGGTAATCTTTCCCGATTCGTACAGATTTTGGGCTACCCTCATCGTTTTTGCTACCGGAAAACCTAACTTGCGTGAAGCTTCCTGCTGCAATGTTGAGGTGGTAAACGGTGCTGCCGGTGATTTTTTTCCCGGTTTCTTTTCTACCGAAACAATGGTAAACCCGGCACCAATCTGGTTTTCCAAAAACGATTTGGCCTCTTCGGCTTTATCGAATTTTTT
>JANTGU010000204.1 GCA_024762735.1 Bacteroidales bacterium
TATTCCCATCCGCTGGAGGGGATAAAGGGGTGGGTTAATCAACAAATCTATTTATTTTCTGATTTTTCAACCTTATATCTTTACACTGATTAGTTACGTTTTTTCTATTAAAAAGGGTGGAAGCCAATACTTATCCTAATTTATTTAAAGTTGGCCGAGTCCCATAGGGACAACCTAAAATCAAAAAAAAGATTTTGTTTATCAACCCATCTCCAAAGGAGTCCGGTAGACAAAACCTGCCTGCCGCAGGCAGATAGGAAATACCCGTTAATAGTGAGTCGTGCAACACTCATGAAAGCCTGTGTTGTGGTTTGTAATGCCACTATGTCATATTTGCAGTGTGGTATATAAATTGATATCTTTTCTTCACTTTGTTTTAATAAATGATGATGCTAACCTGGAGAGGGCTGTGAAGTTGATTCTGTGTCGTTAGCACTCTTTAATCAAAGCAGGTAGAAGGAGGAATAAAACATGGAATACAAAGATTATTATAAAACACTCGGGGTTACAAAAAGTGCCACGCAAGATGAAATTAAGAAGGCTTATCGTAAGTTGGCCATCAAGTATCACCCCGATAAAACACAGGGTGATAAGGCCAAGGAAGAGAAGTTTAAGGAAATTTCGGAAGCATACGAGGTGCTGGGCGACCCTGAGAAGAGGAAAAAATATGATCAGCTGGGATCGAATTGGAAGCAGTACCAAAACTTTGGCGGCGGTGCAGGCGGACAAGGTGGTTTTGACTGGTCGCAGTTTGCCGGGGGCGGACAGCAGGGAGGAAATTTTGGAGGCTTTTCGTTTGATGGAGATCCGGGAGGCTTTTCAGACTTTTTCCAGCACATATTTGGCGGTGGCTTTGGAGGCGCCAGAACAGGAGGCAGAAGATCGCCCGGGTATAAAGGAAGGGACATCGCTTCGGAGATGAGTATTACTTTTGATGAAGCCTATCAAGGCAGCACCCGGATTATCAATCTGGATGGAAAGAAATTCAGAATAAAAATAAAACCGGGTGTTAAAAACGGGCAGAAAATCCGGTTGGCAGGAAAAGGTAATCCCGGTGTTAACGGGGGACCGGCCGGTGATTTGTATATCACTATTAAAGTAATTCCCAACCCTAAGTTTAAACGTGAGGCTAACGATTTATTTGCCGACCTGAACATCGATATCCCAACAGCTGTGCTGGGGGGCAAAGCCGAGGTGGAAACCCCTGATGGGAAAACAGTATCGCTAAAGATACCTGCCGGCACTTCTTGTGGTAAAAAGTTGCGGTTGAGGGGAAAAGGGATGCCATATTACGAGCACCCTTCCAAGCATGGCGACTTGTATGTGGAAACTAAAATCGCCGTTCCTACAAAATTAAGCAAGGAGCAAAAAAACCTGTTTGAAAAATTAAAGAAACTGAATTAAAGGAGGATAACGTATGTTGGTTAAATTGATAGATGCGAATGATGTTCATCAGTTTAGAGGCTTGCTTGAATTTATTGATGCTGCCATCGACTCAAATATGCGGCATTATGCCTCGGAAATTATTGAGCTGATTGAAATGGGCAAGGAGGAGGAGTTGCAAGGTGCAATGTTACGCGCCCGCGAAGCATGTCAGGTAATGGGTATTCCGTTGGAAAACCATTTTAAAAAGGTATATCGAGATGCGGATAGCAGTGTGATTTGTGATTATAAGCTCTCCCCGCTGGCTTTTGGACTTATTTGCATCAATGCCAGTCCGGCCAATAAAAATATTGCCCACATTCAGGTGGAAATGGTGAAAAAGTTACTGGGAGAGTAGAGCGCTGTGGCAGGCATAGTGCTAGCAGCATTCTTCGGGATGGGAGCTATACGTTAAACCATGCTTTAATGAGCTCCTCTCTGTTTTTTTCTTGACGATGCACCCACTCGTTGGTGTGAGGATTATAGCTGTAGTCTAATCTCCACTCTTCAATATTATCAACAATTTGACGGGTGGCCTCTATTACTGTATCAAGCTCGGCATCGGTCATGGTGGGATGGAGTGATACCCTGACAAAACCGGGTTTTTCGGAAAGGTCACCGCTATCAATGCGTTTCGCGATCCGGTGCGACTCTTCAGGCGTAACACCTAACAGGAAATGACCGTAAGTGCCGGCACAGGCACAGCCACCGCGGGTTTGGATGCCAAATCGGTCGTTGAGCAACTTGACAATCAGGTTGTAGTGTATCCCATCAATAAAAAAGGAAAAGATACCCAGGCGGTCTTTGATGTTGCCGGCAAGAATGTGCATGCCTTTTATTTTACTAAAACCGTCAAAAGCTCTTGCCACCAACTCTTGTTCGCGTTGCCGGATTTTGGTGGTATCCATTTGGTCTTTCACGGCAATGGCCATGGCGGTGCGCATGGCTTGCAAAAAGCCCGGAGTACCGCCATCTTCGCGTAGTTCGATATCATCGAAATAGTGGTGCTCACCCCATGGATTGGTCCATTCAACGGTGCCTCCGCCCGGGTGGTCAGGAACGGTTCGGTTATAAAGATGCTTGTTGAAAACCATCACTCCTGATGTTCCGGGACCTCCCAAAAATTTATGGGGTGAGAAAAAGACAGCATCAAGGTGAGCCCCTTCCTCTTCAGGATGCATGTTGATATCAACGTAAGGCGCTGCTCCTGCAAAATCAATAAAGGCATATCCCCCGTGCTGATGCATAATTTTTGCCAACTCGTGATAAGGAGGTTCCACGCCTGTAACGTTGCTGGCAGCAGTAAAAGCGCCGAACTTAAGGTGACGGTCAGCATATTTTTCCAACGCTTTTTCCAGCTCTTTGGGCTGCACGGCATTGTTTTCGTCAGGTTCAAGGATAACCACGTCACAAATAGTTTCAAGCCATGTTGTTTGATTGGAGTGATGCTCCATGTGGGTGATAAATACCACGGGAATATCTTCTACCCTGATACAATTGCCATCTTTATCCATGCGTGCACACGCCTTTAATCCCAAAATTCTTTGAAATTTATTAATCACCGCGGTCATCCCGTTGCCGGCCATGATCAATACATCGTCAGGTCCTGCATGAACATGTTGTTTGATTTTATGTTGAGCATAATGATAAGCTTTGGTCATCAAGGTTCCGGTTTCAGAAGTTTCGGTGTGCGTGTTGCCCACGTAAGGGCCAATTACCTGTGCAATGTGTTGCTCGATGGGATTGTAAAGCCGCCCGCTGGCAACCCAGTCAGCATAAATCATTTTCTGTTTCCCGTAGGGTGTTTCAAAATATTGATCGGTACCGACGGTGTTTTTTCTGAATTTTTCAAAATGCTTTTCCAACATGCTCATATCAAATCGATGTTAATTTAAACCTACATTACCGTGTTGAGTTTGACAACCTGAAGAAAAAATGGAATGTATTAATGAGATAGAATTGAGTTGGATTGACCAACTCATAGTTGGTGGTTGGGTTAGGGCGCAGATAGGGCTACAGTCAACTTCCATTCTTTAACTTTTAATGGCCAAAGGTAAGTAAAAAGTAAATCTGATTTTTGTAATAAAGAAACGGGTGTGCACGAGCCATGAAGTGATATTGCTAAAATTATCCTTCTGATGTAGATTGTGGCTTGCAACACTGAATGTTCATGCAATACAAAATGACAAAAGTGTTATAAGGTTGGTGCTTGTTTTACTGAAATGGGTATTTGATGTTTGTATCTTTCCACTCGCCACGCTTCGACTACGCTCAGCGTGACACGTTGACTTTGATTAGCATGCTTTTCATAATTGGAACAGCATGACAAAAGGAAAGGGAGTAGCAATCATCTTTTTACCAAGATCAGAAAAATAAATGAGTAAAAAAAAGCGCTCCATCCATGATGAAACGCTTTTAACAAATAGCCTGCAAAAACTATTATTTTATAATCTCAATACTGCGTTTGACAAATTCGTTGAGTTCTTTTCCTTTTAACAGGTTTTTCGAAAGCCGGGCTAAATCATACAACTGCTTGATCACTGAATCTTTGTCGGTTTCCTCTTTTTCGTCGGCAAGCCTGGTAATAACAGGGTGATTAGCATTGACTACCAGACTGTAAGTGTCAGGCAGACCGCTGAGTCCCATCATGCCGCCACCACCAATGGCTTCCATGTCCTTCATGCGGCGCATAAATTCGTTTTGCGTAATCAGTACAGGCGCATCGGTTTCGCTTAGGTCTTCAAAACTAACTTCAAACTGCTTGCTGTCTACATTGCGTTCGAAATCTTTTTTCAAAGCCTCTTTTTGTTTTTCATCAAGTTTGGAGGGCATCTTGTCCTCTTTGTTGATTAGCTTGTCGATGGTGTCAGCATCCACGCGGGCAAAACGTGATTTTTCAAACTTTTGCTCCAGCGTGTTAATAAAGTGGTTGTCCAACACCCCGTCCATTAACAGTACATCGTAACCACGCTCTTTAGCTGCCTCAATATAAGCAAACTGTTCGTCAGCATGGTTGGCATACAGGTAAATCAAGGTGTCGTCTTTATCTTTCTGAATGTTCTCGATAAGCGCCTTGTATTCGTCAAAAGTAAAATATTTGCCTTCGGTATTTTTCAGCAGGGCAAATTTCACGGCCTTATCCCAGAATTTAGGTTCAGAGATCATACCATACTCGATAAAGGTTTTAATGTCGTCCCACTTTTCTTCAAATTTTTTGCGGTCTTTATTAAAGATTTCAAGTAGTTTGTCGGCCACTTTTCGGGTAATATAGCTCGAAATCTTTTTAACATTGCCATCGCTTTGCAAGTATGAACGGCTCACGTTTAGCGGGATATCGGGTGAGTCGATTACCCCGTGCAGCAGGGTTAAAAAGTCGGGGACAATACCCTCCACCGAATCGGTAATAAATACCTGGTTGCTATAGAGCTGGATTTTGTTTTTTTGTAATTCAATATCGTTTTTCACCTTGGGGAAGTATAAAATCCCGGTCAGTTTAAAGGGGTAATCAACATTCAGATGAATGTGGAACAACGGGTCCTCAAACGACATGG
>JANTGU010000205.1 GCA_024762735.1 Bacteroidales bacterium
TGGTTTGAAAACATCTTTTCTTTACTTCCTGCGGGATAGGCTGAAAGAGGATGATGACTTTATTGAAAAACATAAAGCCGATTTGGCAGCCTCCATTCAGCATACCATTATCTCTATTTTGATGAAAAAACTACGGATGGCTGTAAAACAAACCGGCCTAACTCAGGTGGCTATCGCGGGGGGGGTGTCGGCCAACTCGGGTTTGCGAAAAGCCATTGCGACGGAATCGGAAACCGCGGGCTGGCAAGCTTTTCTGCCTCCTTTTAAATATACAACCGACAACGCTGCCATGATTGCAGTGGCAGGTTATTTTAAATATCTTGATGGCGAATTTGCTTCGCAGGCAATTACACCTTACGCGAGGGGAGGTTTTTAACTTTAATCCCCGCTTTTTCAGGTTTTGCCCTGGAAAACTAAAATTTTTGTTCAAGTATATTACACTGATTAGTTACGAAGTTTTTTTGCTTATCTTTGAATCGATTTTAAAGTAGATAACATTTTTGTTAAAAAATATAATATGGATATTAAAACCAGAGTTTTACTGCTGATAGGTTTCGTGGGGTTAACCATTTTTGGTGCTTGCCACCGGGGAGGAACAACGCCGGGACCCGATCCTTCCAAACCCGATTACGACTTTTCGCAGGCGTCAAAAGATTACCTCTACTTTTTACCCAACAGTTATTGGGTGTATCAGGATGACAGTACGCTTAATGCTTATTCGGTAAAGCTGTTTTCGGCACATGAAGAGATTCGGCAAAGTGGTGCCGGCGCTGCGCAATACACCTATAACGCCTATTGGATGTACTACTCTAACAACGATGCAGGGCTGCTGAAAGGTGAACTTTTTTCTACCAACTTTACTGTTCCCGATGATGTGCCCAACACCGAGGAACGGCTTTATTTTGATGATAATCACTATAAAATTGCCTTTGCACCCATGTACCCGTTTGGACAACGTATTTTACTGGGTGGCGAGGAGGGCACCTTTATCAATAAGGAGTTTTTGGATGCCATGACGGTAAGCGATAAAGTGTATGATAGCGTGTATCACTCCATCTCGGAAGATTATCTTGCCGCTGCCCCCGATACGGTTTTTTACCATTTCTATTTTGCCAAGCATTATGGATTGATTAAATATAGTATCATGGGTAAAAATAGTGCCGTAAGTTTTAGTTTGCTGGAATCTAACGTGATTCAGTAATAGTATTTAAGTAATTAAAAAATACGCATGAAACTTTAAAGAATAAAAAGAAACCCGGCTCGGGCGATGCCTTGCTAAAAGAGTTCAAGGCTGATTTGGATACGGCCTTCCCGCGCTATTTTATCAACATGTTTAACATGTACAAAAAACATGTGGCAGTGGCTGACCTGGATGGCGCCAATGCAGATTATACCATGATTATTAATACCACCTTTATTGAACCCGGATACAATGTAGGCATCAGCAGCAAGCGGCCTGAAGCAGCCATGGATGTGTCGATTGTTGCCAAGGATAATCCGGATAAGGTGTTGGCTAAATTTGAAATTACCAAGTCCCCGGGTGGTTCCTTGTTTGGCTCGGGATATACCTTTAAAGACAGGGTAGGTGGATGCTACGAAAATGCTGCAACCCGTTTGGCCTCCTATTTTTTGAAGAAAAAAACATTTTAGGAAAAAGCTATTCTTTACCTCCAATGGGAATGCCAAAAGTAAACATGAAGTTGCTGTTGTGCACTCCGCTTTGGCTTTTTACCGGTTCCAGGAATCCATAAAAATACCTGATACCTAAGCGTAAGCTGCTTTTGGGATGGTTGGGTGTCAGGTAGGCTTCTGCCATGGCGAACCAGCCAATATCAAACTTGTTAACATGGTCTTTTGCTTTCGATCTGACCAAAATCTCTTTCCCTGAAGTGGTTTTAGCCGTGTACTTTAGCGTTGACTTGTACACATAACTAAGTTGTGGCCCGGTACCAAAACCAACATATTTTGTTTTAAACTTGATGTATAACGGCAAAGAAAAAGACACATTATCAAGCGTAATGTTTTCCTTTTCCAACAGGCTCGTATCCTGAATGATGTCTGGAAAGTAGCTATTCAGATTGCTGGCTCCCAGCGGGCTTTTCACCGTGAAGTCAAAAGCAAAAAACCATTTTTCCTTGCTTATACGTATTTCGCTAAAGCCGCCTAATGCCCAGTTGGTGGCAAACTTTGCTTCATGTAAACCGATATAATCTACCGTCCCTGCTGAAAAATTAATACCCGACTGCATCCGCTCGGTTGAAAGCTTGTCGCCAAAAATCAAAACCCACATAGCCTGGCTCATTCCTGCTACACTTAAGGAGAGGAAAAACGTTAAAAACAGAATTCGTAATTTCATAACAAGGTATCAGGTTAATATTAAGATGTTGTGGCTGCCAGGTAGTTGTAAACCGGGTTGGCATACAAATGCAAAAACAGATTCCAAAGTTCATTCCTTTCGCCATCGGGCAAGTATTGATCGATGGGGGTAAACCGTTTTTTAAACTGTTCCAAGGTGGAGTCATTGTACTCGCTGTTATGCTCTTTGTTTCCTTCCAAAAGATCATAAGCCAACCAGTTAACTGGCCATAATTTGTAGTTTTTGTAAATTTCCTTATCAATTTGCCGGGCTACCAAAGTGAGGTAGTCATTGTTGAGTTTTTCAGCTTTTATGTTGTCAAGCACCTGGTTAAGGGGTGTTCCCATGGCAAAATGTATTCTCCCTTTAAAACCAATGATGCCACCCAGTGTGCTTTGCAAATCCTCTTTTTCTTTTTTAACGTAAGTAGCTTGTTTTGAAAGGTATGTCTCTCGGATTTTCATGACATCACAGGGCTCCCATTCATAGGAAATGGATACGGGAATGATGTCAAGTTTTTTGATGGCCTCATAGTAATTTTCCTTTTGGTAAAAAGAGAGCATTTTCAGGATGCTTATTTCAGTCTTGTCCCACCCGTCTTTGGTTCTGCCCGGGCGTTGTGCCACCCAAACCGAGTTTTTCCCGTTGATAATTTCGTTGCTGATGTATTTTGAAAGTCTGATAGAGTTAAATAGCAGCTCCCGTGGAGAGCCGTCTCTGATAACCGTAATCATCTTGTTTACTTTGGCCGCTTGTTCAAAAAAAGGAGAGATGATGAGGTTGTTGCCAAAGGTAATTTCTGCTGTTTCATAACCCTCATCCATTAAAATAATATTGAGAATCCCCGAATCGAGCAAAATATCCCGGTGGTTACTTATAATCACGTGACCGGTATCAGTAAAATTATTAAAACCGCTGGTGCTTAGCCCGTCTGATGAGCGTTTCAGGATGCGGTGAATAACCTTGTGCATGAAATTTTGCTGCACCTCTTTGACCGTTTTAGAAGTAGCAAAAATTTCCCTGTATTTATCCTGCTCTCCCGGAAAAAGAAAATCAAGCACCGATTGAAATTTGCTGTTCGCCACAATTTGTGCGATGGCAGGCGCAATTTCATCATCCCTAAATGGCCTGATCGAATCAAAATCCTCTTCTCTCATCATTTTATTTCAGTTTTGGGTTAGCAAAGTTACCTAATTATTTAAAATAATTGGTTATTTTTGCAACCTTAATTTAGAAACAGATGCAAAAAGAAGATATTATAGCTAAAGTTAATAAGTTTTTGGTAGAGGAGTTTGAATTGGAGGAGGAACAGCTTGTGCCTGATGCTTTGTTAAAGGATGATTTGGATATTGAAAGTCTCGATTTTGTTGACATCGCGGTGATCATCGAAAAGGAGTTTAAGTTTCAGATGAAAACCGAGGAGATGGCCAAGTTAAAAACACTCAACGACTTTTATAACTATCTTGATCAACAATTGAATAAGTAATGGCTACCTGGCAGGGTAAAACACGAGGTGGTGTTGCCGGTTATCTTACCTTTATTTTTATTCTAAAGTACCTTGGGCTTACATTTGCCTATTTCATTTTACGTTTCGTAGTATTTTATTTTGTTTTGTTTGCCCCGCTGGCGAGCAAATCGCTGTGGTTTTATTTCAGAAAAATTCATGGCTGGGGATTTTGGAAAAGTTTTTTCGGGCTATTCCGCAATTTCTATATTTTCGGACAAACTTTGCTTGATAAGGTGGCATTACTTTCGGGAGTTGCCACGAACTTTACTTTCGATTTTGATGGGGAAAATCATCTGCGCAAAATGGCTTCGGAGGGTAACGGGGGCATACTTATCGGGGCCCATCTCGGAAACTGGGAAATTGCGGGTCAGTTGCTCGACCGACTTGAAACCAGGGTTAACATTGTTATGCTGGATGCCGAACATCAAGCTATAAAAAAGTTACTCGATTCCGTCATCCAGAAACGAGAGGTCAATATTATCCCCATTAAACCCGATGGCTTTGATCATCTCTTCGCCATTAAAGAGGCCTTGTTTAACAATGAACTGGTGGTAATCCATGGTGACAGGCATATTCCCGGAAATAAAACGATTACCAAACTTTTTATGGGCCGGGAAGCCGACTTCCCGCTGGGGCCTTTTCAGCTGGCAACCAAGTACAATAAGCCGGTTACCTTTGTTACTGCCGTGAAGGAGACTAAACGGCATTACCATTTTATGGCCACCGCCCCCAGGGTCTATAATAACAAGGTGGGAGCACAGCGAAAGCAGCAATTAAACCAAATTATATCCGATTATATTTCCTGGCTCGAAGATAAGGTTCGTAAATATCCTTATCAGTGGTTTAATTATTATTATTTTTGGAAAATTTTGAAATGAGCTGGACAATGGTGTATGAAATATAATTAGATGAAACACCCATGACGGTCTAAAGACTCACATGGGGATGATTCTGCAACCCTGAAAGGGTTGAATCTTACTAGCCCGGGGTTTTAACCCCGGGAATAAAGAAAAATTGAATCCGTTTTGGCGCGATTTTTTTCGCGTTAGCCCTGAGCTCGTCGAAGGACAGCATGAAAAAATCGTGACAAAACATAAAGAACAC
>JANTGU010000206.1 GCA_024762735.1 Bacteroidales bacterium
TCCTACCTTGTTTACGGACGGGGCATTCTTCACTTGTCTATTTTAGTCGAAACAATGCGCCGCGAAGGTTACGAGTTTCAATTGGGACAACCCAAGGTTATCATCAAGGAAATTGACGGGGTTAAAAACGAGCCTATTGAAGCCCTTACCGTGCTTGTTCCCGAAGAATTTGCCGGAAAAGTAATTGACACGGTAACTTTTCGAAAAGGCGAAATGACCATCATGGAACCCAAGGGCGACCGGATGTATCTTGAATTTACCATTCCTTCCCGCGGTATCATCGGGTTACGTAACAGCTTGCTTACTTCCACCGAGGGAGAAGCCATTATTGCCCATCGTTTTAAAGACTTTGAACCCTGGAAGGGTGAAGTGGGCAGCAAGCGTAACGGCGCCCTTATTTCGTTGGACACAGGATCGGCTATTCCTTTCGGGTTATTTAAATTGCAGGACAGGGGTAAATTCTTTATCTCGCCCGGCGACGAAGTGTATGCCGGTCAGGTAATCGGTGAGCACACTAAACAAGGAGACCTGGTGGTCAATGTTTGCAAAACGAAAAAGCTATCCAACATGCGCTCATCCGGCTCTGACGATAAGGTATTGTTGGCACCACCGGTTAAATTTTCACTGGAAGAGTTTATGGAAAGTATTCGTAAAGATGAATATCTTGAAGTAACGCCGCGTTCCTTACGCTTACGTAAAATTATACTGAGCGAAACCGAGCGGAAAAGGGCTCGCAACCAGATTGGCGGCTAGAAATCGGACAAAAGTTGACAAAACTATTTTTGATAATGCTGACAAGGTAATTGAAGTAGAATAAACCAGCTCTTTTTATTAACGCCAATCTTGTTAAAGACATGCTGCATATAAAATCAAACGCGTATAATAAATAAACTGGAGCGTTGAAGGTCAATATTTTTAACATGGAGGGAAAACTATTTGATTCAAAAAGTATTTTGACATTGGAAAATAATACTCAATTGAATATCACTAATTTGCCATCGGGCATTTATATTTTTGGAATTTCTCAAGATGAAAGAAATTCTTATCTGAAAATCATTAAACCATAGCTTAAACCTTTTAAATCAAAAGGCCATGAAGAACCTGCTTCCTTTCTTGTTTTTTATGCTATTAATTGCAATAGTGAATGTTAATACTGCTGTAGCACAGGTTGTTTGGGAACCGGTTAATCTTCCGGACAGCACCAAAACATATTCCATTGATTTCGACAGTACCGGAAGATGCTATATTTTAACTGAATATGGGGTTTATTTTTCAGATGATAGAGTAAATTGGCAGCAGACGAGTCTTACAAAATCATTATATACAATTTATGTTAATGAGAATAATACTGTTTATGCGGGAGGGTACGATCTTTGGCGATCTTTTGATGGAGGAATTACTTGGGACTCAATTTTTTATTACCCTTGGAGCGGAATAAGCAGTATTTATACCCTTGGTGATAGCGTAATACTGTTAGGCGGAATGCGAGGCATTTTCAGATATTCGGAAAGTACCGGTGAGTGGACACAGCTTTTTGATACATATAACGTTGAAATCTTCTATGGTTTTGCCAGGAATAGCGAGGGAACTCTGTTTTGCGGTTCTACGGCATACCAAACAACCTTTTCCCCGGGTGGCATAAGGCGTTCTTTCGACAATGGTCTTACCTGGGAAATGTCAAACCTTGACTATTACTTTGTTTCGTCATTGGCCATAAGCTCAAACGATGAACTTTATGCCGGCGTACGTGGCCAATATTATACCGGTGAAGCGGGTGTTTTTAAATCGGACAATGGAGGAGATACATGGTACAAAGTTTTTAATTCACATTTGATCTCAAAATTGGACATTAACCAGTACGATGAAATTGCCATAGGTTGTGCCGACCAGGGACCGCCGGGGGGCGGGATTTTTTATTCATCGGATAACGGGTTTAGCTGGAATGAAATAACCAATAACCTTTATTCTGATAATATTCGATTATTAAAATACAGTCCCGAGAGCTATTTGTTTGTTACCACACGTTTTGATGATAGCTTATTCAGAAGCCAAACGGTAGTTGATGTCGGTAACAACGTTGAAAATGTTCCCGGTATTCATGCTACCCTTTTTCCAAATCCGGCAACAGATATTTTAACGATATCCATTGATAATGATGCGGGATTTCGTGTTTTAAAAATAACGAATCTTGCAAGCGGAAAACAAATTGTAAAAGAGATTATTTACCCTGGTGTTAAAATTATTAAAGAAGATGTGTCATCAATAGCAACAGGTGTTTATTTGCTGAGTATTACCAATGATAAAGGTCAAACGCTTGTAAATAAATTCATTAAATACTAACATGAGTTCGATTTAAAAAAACAAATTTTATAAAATAATGGAGGGACATATCCATGTACATCCTTACCTGAATAATGCTCAAATCTGATATCTTCAATCTCTATTTTTAAAGAGATTCCCTCCTACTCAACCACCTTACCGTACAAATCAAAAAAGTCGGCACGGTTGATAAGCACGTTGTAAAATGCGCCAACTTGCAGGGGTGTTTTCGAGGTTATCAACACTTCATTATCCACTTCGGGTGAGTCGAACTCAGTCCTGCCCACAAAAAATTCTCCCTCTTTCCTGTCGATAATGGTTTTAAAGACCTTGCCTTCACGTTTTTTATTGAGCGCCAGCGAAATATCCTGTTGAAGTTCCATCAATCTTTCAAAACGATCTTGTTTAACCGCTTCCGGCACGTCATCTTCCAGATTGTACGCCGAGGTATCTTCCTCTTCCGAATACTGAAACACACCCAGTCTGTCAAACTCCGACTCTCTTACAAATTGCAACAGTTCCTCAAACTCCTCCTCCGTTTCACCGGGATAGCCGACAATCAACGTAGTACGCAATGCCACGCCAGGCACCTTCTCTTTCATGGTTTTCACCAGCTTGCGTGTTCCCGCGCTGCCCAATCCCCGTTTCATCGATTTCAATATCCGGTCGTTAATATGCTGCAGCGGTATGTCAAGGTACTTGCAAACTTTCGGGTTTTCATTCATCAGCTGCAACAGCTCTTCCGGAAAACCTGCCGGGTAGGCGTAATGCAACCGTATCCACTCAATGCCGTCAATATGGGTCAGCTTTTCTACCAGTCTCGCAATGGTCCGCTTTCCATACAGGTCGATGCCGTAATAGGTCAGGTCCTGCGCGATAAGCAGCACCTCTTTCACCCCTTGGTCAGCCAGAAACGACGCCTCTTTTACCAGTTTTTCCTCCGGTTCCGAAACATGCTTACCTCTAATCAGCGGAATGGCACAAAATGAACACGAACGGTCGCAACCTTCCGAAACCTTTAAATAGGCATAATGCGAAGGGGTGGTCAAATGGCGTTCCCCAACCAGCTCCTTTTTGTAATTTACCTCCAAGTCCTGCAATATCTTCGGTAGGTCATTCACACCATAAAACCCATCCACGTGGTCAATCTCGTGAGGAAGTTCTTTTTTGTATCGCTCCGACAGGCAACCCGTCACCAACACCTTCTCAATTTTACCCGCTTTTTTGGCTTCCACCGCCGACAATATTGTGTCAATCGACTCCTCTTTGGCATCACCAATAAATCCACAAGTATTAATCACCACAATCTCCGCCTCCTTGTCCGAGTCACTCAGAATCTCATAACGATGATCAAGCTGTCGCATGAGCACCTCCGAGTCCACCAAATTTTTTGAACATCCCAGCGTAATAACGTTTACCTTTTTTGTTTTCTTCATCATAAATTGAGGTTGGTTTTTTTTGGGCGTGCCCCTGCGGGTCGGGCTATCCGCTATACTCCTCGTAACCTCTCATAAATTCGAGCTTACTGCGGGGTGCCGCTGCTATCCCTCACGCGGCTCCCGACTAACATTGAGTTACCTCGTTTGACAGGTTCATAAGAACTTGCTTTATTTCTCCCACGGTTACAAACCGTGGAAGAGTTTGTCGGGGCTATCTCTCACACGGTTTGCAACCGTGAGCCTCCACAACCTCTTTACTCATTAAACAAGCTTTCCACAAACTCTTTCCTGTTGAATATTTGCAGGTCTTCCATCTTCTCGCCCACGCCAATATACTTGACAGGAATTTTAAACTGATCAGAAATACCGATGACCACGCCCCCCTTGGCCGTACCGTCCAGCTTGGTAAGTGCCATGGCATTTACTTCGGTAGCAGCCAAAAACTGACGAGCCTGTTCGATGGCATTCTGCCCTGTTGAAGCATCAAGCACCAGCATAATTTCGTGGGGAGCGTCAGGAACTACCTTTTGCATCACTCGCTTAATCTTGCTAAGCTCGTTCATTAAATTTATTTTGTTGTGCAGACGCCCTGCCGTGTCAATTAACACTACATCCACATCCTGCGCCACGGCAGCCTTTACCGTGTCAAACGCTACCGATGCAGGATCGGCACCCATGCCCTGGCTGATGATCGGAACGCCAACACGCTCGCTCCAGATGGTTAGCTGGTCAACAGCGGCTGCCCTAAAGGTGTCAGCAGCGCCCAATAAAACCGATTTATTAACCCGTTTAAAATTGTAAGCCAGTTTGCCAATGGTAGTGGTTTTGCCCACGCCATTAACACCAACGACTAAAATAACGTAGGGCTTCTTTCCCGCTGGCAGGTCAAACTCAGCGCCATCGCCGCTGTTGTTCTCTTCCAATAGCGCTTCAATCTCCTCTTTCAGGATTGAATTCAGCTCCGACGTGCCCAAATATTTGTCACGGGCCACCCGCTTTTCGATGCGTTCAATAATTTTAAGGGTGGTTTCAACCCCTACATCCGAGGTGACCAGAATCTCTTCCAAATCATCCAGCACCTCGTCATCCACCGTCGATTTTCCGGCAACCGCCTTGGTAATCTTGTTAAAAACACTGGTGCGTGTTTTTTCAAGACCTTTATCTAAATCCTGTTTTTGTTCTTTTGACGAAA
>JANTGU010000207.1 GCA_024762735.1 Bacteroidales bacterium
AGATAATACCGACTGGGCTTACTCATGGATTCCCATAGTGGGGCCTGTTATGGGCGCACTCCTTGCCGCTTTGTTGTATCAGGTTGTGCTCAATTTGATCTAAACGCAATAAGGAGAAAGGTACGCTGGTATAAAAAAATAAACTTGTTTTGGTAAGATTTGCGAGGCTTGATCTGAACTCAGCTCCTGAACTCGGCCCCTGACCTAGGCCCCTGAGCTCGGCCCCTGAGCTCGTCGAAGGGTGTCGAAGGGTGCCGAAGGGTGTCGAAGCAATCGACGGGTGCCGAAGGAAAGCCAAAAATCGTGACAAAACATAAAGAATGGATTACAAAATGATAATAGATGAAAATGGTTGCCGATAATAATATTCCGTTTTTAAAAGGAGTGTTCGAGCCCCTTGGGGTAGTGGTGGAATATTACCCCGGTAGTGCGATTACACCAGCCGTGGTAAAAGATGCCGATGCGCTCATTGTGCGAACGCGTACCCGTTGTAATTCGGATTTGTTGCAAGGAAGCCGGGTTAAGTTTATTGCCACGGCAACCATCGGCTTCGATCATATTGATACGGACTATTGCCAAAAAAACGGCATCGTTTGGAAAAATGCTCCCGGGTGTAATGCTGCTTCGGTGATGCAATACGTGGCCTCAGCGTTAATAAGGTTGTCATTAAAGCACAATCTTGACCTAACAAAAACTACCCTGGGGATTGTAGGGGTTGGTAACGTGGGTTCAAAAGTGGCTAAAATGGCTACCCTGTTGGGCATGGAAGTGATGCTTAACGATCCGCCAAGAGAACGTGCAGAGGGAAGCAAAGCCTTTGTTTCGTTGGATGAAATAGCTGAAAAAGCAGATATTATTACTTTTCATGTTCCGTTGAACAGAGATGGCGCCGACCAAACCTTTCATCTGTTTGATGAGAACCTTGTCTCTAAAATGAAAAAGGGTTCCATAGTGATCAACACCTCTCGTGGAGAGGTGGTTTCTGGTAAAGTATTAAAAAAGGCCTTGCAGGAAAAAAAGCTAAAAGCCACCGTGCTCGATGTTTGGGAAAACGAACCGGTCATCGATGTTGGCTTGCTGCCGCTGGTGGATATTGCTACGCCCCATATTGCAGGGTACTCGCTGGATGGTAAAGCCAATGGAACAGCCATGAGTGTGAATGCTGTGAGTGCCTTTTTTAATCTGGGATTGGAAAATTGGTATCCCTCTGAGATGGAGAGCCCGGCGAACACAACGCTTGAAATAGATTGTTCGGGAATTACGCTGCAGCAGCTTGTTACCAAAGCCATCCTTTTTACTTACGACGTGATGAGCGATGACACCAGGTTTAGATCGGATGTCGCCTCCTTTGAATCACAACGAAATAATTATCCCGTGCGCAGGGAGTTTGGTGCTTTTACAGTTAAACTGATGCATGCTGATTCGGGGCATCGCGAGGTGTTGGAAAAATTAGGTTTCAAGGTAGTTGTGTAAACTTACGGTAATCCTCCCTGGTATTTATGTTGATTAAGATGCCAGGGTTGCTGGTTTCAATATTAATCCGTTGATAGCTCTTTAAAAAGGTTTTAAGATTACTTGAATGGCCGGTAGTTTGGAGAATCGCTTTCAATATAGATGGCGATAACAAAACGGGATGTCCCCCGCGTCCCCGGTAAACAGGAACTACATATTTATCGGACGAAAGGCTCTCTGCCATTTTTTGGAGGAGCACTTTGTCAACAAAAGGGTTGTCGATGTTATGAATAAACACGGGATCATCTGGATTTGTTAGCTGTAAACCAAGCTGCACCGAATAAAATCGTTGCCATTCGGGATGCTTGTTAACAATGATTTTGATGCTGCTATCCAGTTTTCCGGCATCGATCTCCTGCCGGTTTTCCTGATTCACCACCACCGCAATATCCAGGCACCCGAAATCCAAATAACGTTCGGTGATGGCCTCCAAAAAGGTGTGCTTATCATCAAAAGGCAACCTCAATTTAGGTACCCCCATGCGCAAGGAGCGGCCGGCAGCCAATATTACGACACTTAACTTTTGGCGGTCATTCATAATCATAAAGCAAAATTAACAGAAATGAACTCTGATAGTGGCATGTTAAAGAAATGTTTTTGATACACAATCTATTTTTTCTCATCACATCATTAAAAAAAACCTGACAGAATACCGGGTTTAGACCATTGCTACGAAAATCTAAACATGAGCTTGTCATTTTCAAGCTAAAGAGCAGTACCTTTGCCGAAGGTATAAAACCAAACTTTAAACGGCTTCATTATATAAACCAATAACCAATGAATGCAAACTTTTTAATATGGTTCGGGTATGTGGCATCGGGTATCATAGCCCTGTCGATGACCATGAGTTCGATTGTGAAATTCCGGTGGATCAACCTCGTGGGGGCGTTAAGCTTTGCCACCTACGGATTCCTGATCGATGCTATCCCGGTTACCTTTTTAAACGGGTTTATCGCGCTGGTGGACATCTATTACCTTAGTAAAATATATTCAAAGAAAGAGCTTTTTGAAACCTTGGAGGTGCGTAGCGACAACAAATATTTGTGCAAGTTCTTGAAATTCCATGACAAGGAAATTCAAAAGTTTTTTCCGGGCTTCTCGTATAAGCCCGAGATGAATACCATTAGCTTTTTCGTGCTTCGGAACATGCGGGTAGCCGGAATATTCCTGGCACATCGCGAAGAGGAGGATACCCTGAAAGTGGGCCTTGATTATGTAATCCCCGAGTACCGCGATTTTAAAAACGGACACTATATTTACCATCGCTTACGCGGGAAGTTTATCGAGGAGGGCTTTAAACAGGTTATCATTCCTGTTTACAGCAAAAAATATGCATCCTATTTAAAAAAGATGGGGTTTAAAAAGATCGGGGAAAGTTTGTATCAAAAGGAACTGGCTAATAAATAACCATGAAGGAATAGTACGAAAATGATACATTGAACCCTTTCAGGGTTCTTGTTGGTTTTGCTTTTTAACCATGGGTTTTACCATGGTTATTCACGTTTTATCCCTTTAGGATAAAAGTTCTGTTGGGAAAAACCTCTTTGGGAAGGAGGTTTTTTGGGTAGTGTTCTTTTGGGGCATGTTCTTTTGGAATGATATCTTTGGGGAAACATTTTTTGCAAAAAGTTTTTCAGGGAATGGGTTTCTCTGGGGATTCGTTTCTTCGAAAGGAATCTCTTTCGAGAAATGTTCTTTTGGGAAGTGTTCTTTCTGGAGAAAACATAAGTGGAGGTTAACTCTTTGCAGCGTAAAATGGTGGAGAATAGAACTCATAGAAGATTTATATTCTTCATGATCAATCCCTGAAAGGGATTAATCTGAATAACCCAGGACAACGTCCTGGGGCATAACCTGAAATAATAAGCAACCCTGAAGGGGTTGAATAAATTTTAAGAAATTAGTCAAGTCAAAAAAATAAACGCGATGACGATTCTAGTTAAAAACGGTACCGTGGTTAACGCCGACAACCATTTTGTCGCTGACGTGCTGATGCATGATGGCATCATAGAGCAAGTGGCACCGGCCATTGAAGTCAATGACTTGAAAGATTTGAAAATCATTGATGCCACGGGAAAGTATCTTTTCCCGGGCGGCATCGACCCGCATGTGCACATGCATTTGCCCACACCGGCCGGTTTCTCATCCGATGATTTTTACACGGGAAGCAAAGCGGCACTTTATGGCGGTACTACTACCCTTATCGACTTTGTGACCCCTCACAAAGGTGAAAACTTACTCGAGGCGCTCGCCAAACGCAAGGCAGAAGCTGCCAACAGCTTGACCGACTACTCTTTTCATGTGAGTCCCGTGGAGTGGCGAAACTCGATGCCTCAGGAAATAAAAGCCTGTTTGGCACAGGAGGGCATCACCTCTTTTAAGGTGTACATGGCTTACAAAGGGAGTATTGGCTTGGATGAAGATGTCTTGAGAAAAGTGGTGAAAGCAGTAGCCGAAGCCGGTGGACTTTTAACCGTTCATTGTGAAGAAGGGGATGAAATAGAAGAACTACGCGACCAATTTTATAAAGCGGGGAAACGAACACCCCGCTATCACCCCTTGTCACGTCCCCCCGAAGCAGAAGCCCGGGCCGTGAAAAAGGTTATAGGTTTCGCTGCCGAGGCAGGATGCCCGTTGTACATCGTGCACGTTTCGTCAGCCTTATCCTTACGACACATTAAAACGGCACAACAAAACGGGCAGCGGGTTTTTGCCGAAACCTGCCCGCATTACCTGCTGCTTGACGATTCAAAATATGATGGTACTTTTGAGCAGGCAGCCCCCTTTATGCTGAGTCCTCCGCTGCGCAAAAAAGAAGATAATATTGCGCTATGGAAGGCTTTGACAAACAACACGGTTCAAACGGTGGGCACGGACCACTGTCCGTTTACCATGGCCCAAAAGCGGAAAGGGTTAAATGATTTCAGGAAAATTGCCAATGGCGCGGGTGGCGTGGAACATCGTATGGAATTGTTGTACACTTATGGGGTGCTTCAAAACAGGATGAGCCTGCAGCGTTTTGTGGAAATCACCTCCACCAACGCGGCTAAAATTTTCGGGCTCTACCCGCGAAAGGGTGTCATTGCCCGCGGTTCGGATGCCGACATCGTGGTTTGGAATCCCGGTACAACCAAAACCATTTCTGCCAAAACCCACCAGATGCACTGCGATAGTGATATTTTTGAAGGCTTTACAATAGCCGGCTCTCCGGAACAGGTAATTGCTAATGGCAGAGTCGTGGTAAGCAACGGCATCTGGAGTGATGAAGAGGTAAGGGGCAGGTTTTTGAGCCGTAAGATTGAAAAGCCAAACTGAAAATTACCTGAAAGATTCATGACGGTTAAAGATGGAACCGCCCGAATGCCCGCCTGACCACATTCGGGAGGGGGCAGGTGACAAAAGATAGAAGAATGGAATACAATG
>JANTGU010000208.1 GCA_024762735.1 Bacteroidales bacterium
GGCTGCCAAAGCGGGTGGCATGGAAGCAGGGGATACCATTTTAGGCCTAAACGGTCTTGACTTAAAATATTTTATGGAGTTCAGAAATGAAATTCAAAAGCATAAAGATCAGGATGTGGTGGTTACCGTTAAACGGGGAAATGACACCCTTGCTCTTGCCATGCACGTGCCCGAAGAGGGCTTAATTGGTGTTTACCCCCAAAGCGACCTGCAGCAGTTTTTTACGCTGCACAAAAAAGATTATACTCTGGGCGAAGCCATTCCCGCCGGCTTTGAACAGACCTGGCGAGGAATAGGAAACTACCTGAAACAACTTAAGCTTCTCTTTTCGCCCGAGGTAAAAGCCTACGAAAGCGTGGGTGGTTTTATCACCATCGGCAATATTTTTCCTGCCGAATGGCACTGGGAAAGCTTCTGGCGACTAACCGCCTTTTTATCCATTATGCTGGCCATTTTAAACGTGTTACCCATCCCGGCACTGGATGGCGGCCATGTACTGTTTCTTCTGTATGAAATTATTACACGCCGCAAACCCAGCGACAAATTTTTGGAATATGCCCAAATTACCGGTATGATTTTGCTTTTCGGTTTGCTGATACTTGCCAATGGTAACGACATAATTAAGCTGTTTAGATAAAGCAAAGCTTTTTTATCCGATCGGTTATTCTCTGCTTTTCAGTACTATTATGAATAGAGTTAAACTAATATTATTGCTACTGATGTTCAGTGGTGCTGCTGTTGCCCAGCCCCCGGCAGGATACTATAACAGTGCTTCTGGATTAACCGGATACCAGTTAAAAACAGCCCTTTACAACATTATTAAAGACCATACAGATCGGGGATACCCTGCACTTTGGAGTTTTTACCAATATGGAGACACGTTGCCGGCAGCCCTTACCAACAGCGGCACTTCAACTGATATCATCTGGGATATCTATTCATACAATCCCAACGGTCAGAATCCTTATGAATATTTATCCGGCAGTGACCAGTGTGGCACCTATAGCGGTGAAGGCTCTTGCTACAATCGCGAACACACCTTTCCCCAAAGCTGGTTTAACGAAGGTTCTCCTATGAAAAATGATGCTGTACAGGTGTTGCCTACCGATGGCTACGTGAATAATAAAAGAAACAATTATCCCTATTCGGAAGTGGGAAGCACTTCGTGGACTTCTCAAAACGGGAGTAAACTAGGTACAAGCAACGCACCCGGGTTTTCGGGCACCGCTTTCGAGCCCATTGATGAGTTTAAAGGTGATTTGGCGCGCATCTATTTTTACATGGCTACCCGTTACGAAAATGTAATTGCAAACTGGCAAAACAATGCCAATGCTGACGATGTGCTGGATGGTACTTCCGACCATGTATACGACGACTGGTTTTTAGATTTGATGATGCAGTGGCACGAACAAGACCCTGTTTCGCAGAAAGAGCTTGACAGGAACAATGACATTTATGACTTTCAGGATAACAGAAACCCCTTTGTCGATCATCCGGAATACGCCGAATCAATATGGGGTTACGACAGTATCAAGGCGGAACCTTCGAACCATGCCGCGAACTTCATGGCTTCCAACACTACCGACAGCTCCATCACCCTTACCTGGAGTGATAACGACGGGACAGTGGTGGCCGATTATTTTTTGGTCATGATCAACACCACGGGCACTTTTACCGCCCCCGTCGATTCGGTTGCCCAAAATGATGATACCGATCTTTCCGATGGCGCAGGCGATGTTAATGTAAACCACGGCACCCAAACCTATACCTGGAACGGGTTGGACACCGCCACGGTTTACTACTTCACCATTTACCCTTACACCAATACAGGCGTAAACACCAACTACAAAACCGATGGTACCGTTCCGGCAACTCAGGATACTACTACCGCACCGGGGGGTTCGGGAAACGGGGGAGGAAATGGTTCAGGCACAACCTACTCGTTACTAATTTCCGAAGTGGCCGACCCGGGCAATAACTCGAACGCCCGATTTGTTGAATTGTATAACAGTGGCACCGCCGATATCGACTTCTCTAATCAAATATGGTATCTGAGCCGTCAGGCTAATGCCGACAGCTGGGGTGATATGCTATTAACAGGTGAGATAAAAGCAGACTCCACTTATGTAATTGCCAACAGCACTTCAAACTTTAACTCGGCTTACGGTTTTAATCCGGATATGGCTAACGGCTCGGTGTCAGGCAATGGAAACGATGGTTACTTTTTATATAAAGACGGGAATCACACTTCCGGTACGCTTGTCGATGCTTTTGGAGTCATCGATGAAAACGGGACAGGCACAGCCTGGGAATACGAGGACAGCAAAGCAGTACGGCTTTACACGGTTGACAGTGCCTCATCAACCTGGCAAGCCTCCGAATGGAAAATTGAAGCAGCTGGCGTGTCTGACATGACCCCCAAGTGGCATCACAAAACCTACGACTGGACAGGCGCCGTTTCAACCGATTGGTTTACCATAGGCAATTGGCAGGTAAACGGTGCAACCCCGGCCTATTTTTACGACGCGGGGAGTTGGCTAATCATTCATCAGGCAAGCAACACCCCTACCCTCTCTTCCGCTGACACTATTTTTTGCACCAAAATAAACGTGGATTCCAATGCTGTTATCACTATTGACAGCGCTGTTCTGAAAGTTGGAAAGTAAGAAGCTGAGCTGAATAGTGTCATTTAGCTAAAGGCCTACTACTTACCAAGGTAACATTCTACTAACACTTCCAAACTATCAAAAAACACCAAACCCGGTTTCATTGTAAAACAGCGCACTATTAACCTTAGCTAACAGGGCAAACACGGTTGCAGTGTACCGTGACCATAAAAATACTATTTTTGCCCCAGCAAGCAAGGCGTTTATGATTAAATATTTCTTAATATTCGCTCTGGCTTTTGTTGTTTTTTCGGCAAAGGCACAGATACCATCAGGTTATTACGATAATGCCAACGGGTTATCGGGTGGCGCACTAAAAGCTGCTTTGCATGACATTATCAAAGGGCATCATGAACTTAGCTACGACAGCGTAACCATTGCCCTGAGGGTGACTGACCAGGATACTGTTGACACCAGCAAAGTGGTTTGTCTGTACACAGGGTGGACTTACGGCAAATACGATTTTGGCAATGGTTCGGAAAACTGGAACCGCGAGCATGTTTGGTCAAAGTCGCATGGCGATTTTGGTACCAACCCTCCGGCGGGCACCGACCTTCACCACTTGAGGCCTGCTGATGCCTCGGTTAACTCGGCCAAGAACAATCGTGATTTTAACTGGGGAGTAACCCAATACATTGACGGGTCAGGACCTACCGATTGTTACGAAGACACCGACGTTTGGGAACCCCGTGATGAGGTAAAAGGGGATGTTGCCCGAATGATTTTTTACATGGCCACCCGCTACGAAGGCGATAACGGGGAAGTTGATTTGGAGATTACAGACTCAGTAAACACTTCTCCCAATAAAGAACCCCTCTATGGCAAACTGTCAACGCTGCTTATATGGAGTCATAATGACCCGGTGAGTAGCTGGGAACAGCGGCGAAATGACTCCATCTATTACCTCTATCAACATAACCGAAACCCGTTTATCGACCACCCGGAGTACATCGACTCTATTTGGGGATCGGGCATACAGCCGGAACCCTCTAACCACGTGACCAACTTCGCCGTGGCAGCTACCACCAGTTCATCCATAACCCTTACCTGGGACAACAACGACGGCGCCGTGGCAGCTCAAAACTACCTGCTGTTAATCAATGAAACAGGGGTTTTTACGGCTCCCTCCGACAGCACGGAATATCCCAACGATACTGATTTATCTGATGGAGCTGGCGCTTACAATGTCTCGCACAATGCGCAAAGCTATACCTGGAGCGGGTTGCCGGCAGGAACCCCGTTCTATTTTACCATCTACCCCTATAACAATCAGGGCAACGACATCAACTACAAAACCGATAGCATCGTTCCACAGGCTAATGACTCTACGGATCTTGCACTCTATTCACCGGTATTGATTATCTCTGAAGTAACCCATCCTTCCAACAAGGCTAATGCCAAGTACGTAGAGATCACCAACATTGGCGGAGCCGATATGGATTTTTCGACCGAAACCTGGTATTTGTCTATCCAGTCCAATGGCGGTCCAACGTGGAGAGACATCCCTGTTACAGGGTATCTGAAAGTGGACTCTTCGATGGCGTTGGCGTATAGCGACTCCATTTTCAATGCTTACTACAACAAGCATCCTGATATTGCCAGCGGAAACATTTCGGGTAACGGTAATGATGGCTACTTTTTATATTCGGGAGGTAATCACAACACCGGCACTTTGGTCGATGCTTACGGGGTTATCAATCATGACGGGACGGGTACTGACTGGGATTATAAAGACTCGAGGGCTTACCGTATTTATTCGGTGACTGGGCCAGATTCTGTATGGCATGCCCGTGAATGGGTAATCGTTGGTGCCACCACTTCAGAAGTTACTCCCAGGTGGCATCACCGAACTCTAACCTGGACAGGAACGGCTTCTTCAGATGCCAATAGCAAGGCCAATTGGGAAGAGGCTGATGGATCGCAGACACTTTATCCTCCTGATGCCGGCTGTAAGCTTATTATCACTACCCACGGAAATTCACCCATCATCTCCACCAACACTATTTTCTCCACCATTCAGTTTGATACCCATGCTACCCTGACCATCAGCAACAATGCAATACTGGAAGTGGTAGGGAAGTAGGGATTTAAGATTCACTAATGGAGTGGTAAGAAGTTTTTTTCACCATCCCCTACGGGGAATGGGTGTATAGTTCTTTTTAGTTACAATTCATTTTTCTCCTACGGAGAAAAGTCGGGATGAGCGGAATAGAAAAGGATAAATCAACCAATAGCCATTGAAACCCTACCGCGTAGCGGTTAAGGAATT
>JANTGU010000209.1 GCA_024762735.1 Bacteroidales bacterium
CTTCTATTTTACTTTTCCAACACCAAACAACAACAACAGCTTGTCGATAAAATCGGTAAAAAATATGAAATACACACCCCCGAGAATCAGGGTAGCATACACTAAAAAAGAGATTCGTTTGGAGATGCCAAAACTTTGAAACTGCTCCTCTTGGGTTTCTCCTTTCCAACGCCGGCGCATCTTCATTCGCAACTCTTCATCATGCGAAATAGCCTCCTCATAGCCCATTTCGGCCCGACGCTTACGCATTCGCTCCAACTCAGGATTATGATACCGGGCCATGATGTGAAACTTTTTAGGCTTGGGCGTTTTAAATATTACAAATCTCATTTTTCAGCTATTTATTGCAAAGATAAAGAATAAACCGTTGGAATCGGGAAAACTTCCTTTTCATCCTCCAACAGGAAACAGGCATAACGAAACGGCTGGCAAGGCTAAACCTGCATCAGCAATAACCTCTGGCTATTTTTCTAATCTGGTTACGTTTTTAACCAGGTTGACAATCACTTCTACTGCTTTCTCCATGGAAGGGACAGGCACATATTCGTGAATACCATGGAAATTATGGCCACCCGCAAAAATATTGGGCGTGGGCAACCCCATAAACGACAGTTTAGAACCGTCGGTACCGCCTCTGATGGGATTTTTTACAGGCTCCACTCCGGCATCCACCATGGCCTGTTCAGCAATATCCACGATATACTTCACCGGTTCAATTTTCTCTTTCATATTAAAATACTGGTCTGCCAATTCCACCACGATGATCTCCTTCCCGTATTTTTCGTTCAGATAATCGGCAGTGTGTTTGGCCAGCATCTTTTTTTGCTCAAATTTAACTTTATCATGATCACGGATAATATAGCGCAGCGTAGCACTGTCTACCGTTCCCTGAAAGTCCATCAGGTGAAAAAAGCCTTCGTAGCCTTCGGTATGCTCGGGACGCTGGTCGTGGGGTAGCGTGCGGTCGTATTCCATTCCCAGCGTGATGGCATTAATCATTTGATTTTTGGCCGTTCCCGGATGCACATTCCTGCCAAATACATTCACCGTTAAGCCCGCGGCATTAAAATTTTCATACTCCAGCTCACCTATCCTGCCCCCGTCAAGGGTATAGGCAAAATCAGCCCCAAAACGCTTGACATCAAACTTATCGGCTCCACGACCAATCTCTTCATCGGGTGTAAAACCAATTTTAACCGTTCCGTGCTCTATTTCGGGATGATTGGTCAGGTATTCTATCGCGGACATGATTTCAGCTATGCCGGCTTTGTCATCCGCCCCCAGCAAAGTGGTCCCGTCCGTTGTGATCAGGGTTTGGCCCACGTACTCCAGCAGTTCGGGAAAGTCGGAAGGTGATAACACCGCGTGGTTACCAAGGGGGATGTCAGAGCCATCATAATTTTCAACAAATTGAGGGTTCACATTTTCTCCCGAAGCATCGGGCGCAGTATCCATGTGTGAAATAAACCCGACTACCGGAACCTCACGATCGATATTGGAAGGAAGGGTGGCCATAACGTAGCCGTTTTCATCCACTTGAGCATCTGAAAGCCCCATGGCCTGCAACTCCTCCACCAACAACCTGGCCAGGTTGCGCTGTTTGGAAGTACTGGGTGTGGTGGTGGAATCTTCGTCTGAACGGGTATCTATCTTCGCATAGCGGATAAACTTATCTACAACATTTTTCATCATAATAATTTTACGCGCAAAAGTACAGCTTCAAGATTAGAAATCCGAATAATTTAGATTGTTTAAGAAAATGGACTTTTGAAGGATTTTTACCGCAAGGGTCGCAAGGGTTTATCGCAAGGGACGCTAAGGACGTTTTCTTTGCGTGCTTTGCGTGTTCTTTGCGTACTTTGCGGTTAGCAATATTAGAAAAGCCCCCCGTTTCGATAAATTTCCATCTGAACCTGCGAGAAGGGGGTTACATGGCCGGATTTATTTTTGGTCACGTTAACTACTTCCCCGGTTTCAAAATTTACTTTTAACGTATCACCATTTTCCAGATTGATGCTCCCGAGCTCGTTATAGGTAACAATAGGCATAGCTGCATTAATAGCATTGCGCTCGTAAATAGCCCCAAACGACTCTGCCAAAATAACAGAAACACCCAGCGCTTTGAACCCGTCAACTGCCTGCTGTCGAGAACTTCCTGCTCCAAAATTTTTGCCTGTCACCACGATATCACCCGGCTGGACCTTGCTGGCGAAATCTTCAAACCCTTCCAGGTTATCAAAAATATACTGTCCCATTTGGTCGATATCGGTAATTTGAAGGTAACGATTATGGAAAATCATGTCGGTATCGATGTCATCCATTGGCACTATCCAAACACGCCCCTCGACAATGGTAGGTTTTTCTCCGGCAGGATTTAACCGTTCTTCCTCTATGGCTTTCTGAATCCTCTCTTCCTGTTCGGCATAATCGAAGATAGCTGGTTCGTCAGGAATTTCATACTCGGTAGTGATATAACCTGCCACCGCCGATGCTGCCACCGTAGCAGGAGATGCCAGATAGACACTGCCCTTACCCTGCTTGCCGGGAAAGTTACGGTTTCCGGTGCTAATGGTAATTTCACCAGGACCGTTTTGTCCTACCTGCCCTGCTGCGCAACCGGCACAACCCGCGTTAGAAACCAGCACACCAGCCTCTTTAAATATTTTTATAATCCCCTCATCAAGGCACTGTTGCCAAATAGCATCGGTAGTAGGCACAATTTTGAGCACCACGCCGGGGGCAACTTTCCTTCCTTTCAGTACCTTAGCCGCTGCACGCATATCTTCCATACGGCCGTTGGTGCAGCTTCCGATAAAAGCAGAATCAATTTTCACCTTTTGTGTTTCGTGGATATCCACCGTGTCATGAGGCTTACCAGGGCGGCTCACCATGGGTACAAATTTGGAAATGTCAATATCAAACGTATCGGCATAAACGGCGTCATCATCTGCCGTTATCTTGTTAAGTTTTTTGCCTGTTTTGCTTTCGCAATAGTCCATTACAGCCTGGTTGGGAGGAAAGAGCAAAATGATGACCCCCATTTCGGTACCCATCGAGGCGATGGTAATTCGTTGATCGAGGGTAAGCTTCTCAACGGCATCGCCATAAAATTCAACGGCATAACCCAGCAACTTATTGGCACCAAAAACATGAAGCAGGTTAAGCACCACATCTTTTGCGGTAACATTATCGGGTTTTTCACCCAACAGGTTTATCTTCACCGTCTCAGGGGTTTTAAACCACACCTTACCCCTGTGAAAAGCAGCAGCGATATCTTTATCACCCATTCCTTGTCCGAAGGCACCAATGGCTCCCAGTATGTTAGCATGGGAATCGGTGGTAACGGCTGTGGACCCCGGCCAGGCCAGGCCTTCCGAGATAAGGGTATGGGTTCCGATACCGTTGTTGATATCAAAAACCTTAATCCCGTGTTTTCGGGCAAAAACCCTGACCAGTTGCTGATTAGTAGCATATTTCTGATCGCTTCCCGTGGGGTTGGTATCAAACGTAAAGAAAGTCTTGGAGGGGTCATCCACGTGGAGATGGTAGGTTTCAATATTTTTTACCACGTTAGGTCCGCCAAAATCGCGGGCTACCCTGGCATCGATGGCAATATCTACGATATCTCCGGGTTTAACAATTTTTTGATCCGAATGACGGGCTATAATTTTTTCAATGATGGTCATACTCATAATAATGCTGTTTTTTTGGAAGCGCTAAAATAGTCAATTGTTTAATTTGACCAAGAGGAAATTTGAAACATCCGTAACGGATTTCGTTGCATGGTCATGGAACGACTTAAAAAAATACCGACCTTTGCGGCAAAATAAAAATTCATGAAAATTGCATCGTTGGTATCGGGTGGTGTTGACAGTTCCGTTACCGTTCCACTATTGAAAAGCCAGGGACTTGACCCACACATTTTTTACATCCGCATTGGCATGGAAGACGAGCCTTCCTTTTCCGACTGCCCGGCCGAGGAGGATATTGAAATCACCACCTGGATTGCTAAAAAATATGGTTGCAAGTTTGATATTGTTGATTTACAAAAAGAGTATTGGGATACGGTGGTTAAATACACCATCGACACAGTGAAAGCCGGTCTTACTCCCAACCCTGATATCATGTGTAACCTGTTGATTAAATTCGGTGCTTTTCGTGATAAATATGGCCACGAGTTCGATAAAATTACCACCGGCCATTATGCTTCTACTTATGAAACCGATGAAGGAATCTTTTTAAGCACGGCTAAAGACCGGGTCAAAGATCAAACCTATTTTTTGGGTCAAATTACTACCGAACAACTAAATCACGTGATGTTTCCCATCGGGCATCTTGAAAAGAAGGAAGTGCGTCGCATTGCCGAAGAGATGAAACTTCCCAGTGCCCACCGTCCTGACAGCCAGGGAATATGCTTTTTAGGCAAAATTAACTACAACGATTTTATCAGAAAATATGTTGGAGAGCGACCGGGTGAAGTCATTGAGCTGGAAACCGGCAGAGTGCTGGGTGAACACAAAGGCTTCTGGTTTCACACCATCGGACAGCGACGCGGGTTGGGTCTTGGTGGCGGCCCCTGGTTCGTGGTGAAAAAAGATATAGAACGCAACATAATTTACGTTTCAAACGGTTACGACCCCATAGCGCAATACGATGATAAAGTCTGGTTAGAGAGTCTGCATATTTTAAACCCGAATCACGACTATTCAGGTTTGTCAGATATTAAATTTAAAATTCGTCATCAGCCAGAGTTTACACCCGGAAAACTTGTTCGTGATGAACGGGGGATTCATATTTTGTCAGACAAAAAAATATCAGGCATCGCACCCGGGCAGTTTGCCGTTATTTACGATACTGAAGAAAGAACCTGCATAGGCAGCGGGATGATCGCGCAGGGAAGATAATATCCATTAACGCACCTAAAAGAAC
>JANTGU010000210.1 GCA_024762735.1 Bacteroidales bacterium
TATATATTTAATTTTAATTAAAAGATATTAATATAATATTTATCCTGTTGATAAGCTGTATAACTTTTTACTCATAAATTTTGAAGTGTCAAAAATAGTGTAATATCAATTGATATGAACAACTTTTGAGTGATTAAAATGGTTAAAAATCAAACTTATCAAAAGTATATTAACATCTTGTTAATAACTATGACGTTTGATAAATTATTATATGAGGGAACTAAAATTCCGGTTCATTTCTGACTAATAAATTCTAAAAACTTTATCAAATAACGACTCGTTTTTTTGGCACGCTGTATCCGGTGTTAATAACCCCGTTTTTGTTAAAATTAATTAACAATTATTTAACCTCTTTTGTTAATAAATTGTAAACTTTTGATAGTTACCAGGTTGAAATGAAAAGCCATTTTGTTGAAAAATATTTAAAGCTTAATTATCAGTTAGTTTTATTCACCCGCGATTTTTTATCTAACTTTGTCACAATATTTTATTAACAATGACAGAACAGAACAATATTATACCCATGGCTACCGATCATGGTGGTTATGCCATGAAAGAGTATCTTAAAAACAAGCTTACAGAAGCGGGTTACCAAGTGGTTGACATGGGAACTTATTCCGAAGAGAGTGTTGATTACCCGGACTTTATACATCCATTGGCCAAGGCGGTAAACGATGGCAAATATAGCCGTGGTATTATCATGTGCGGCAGCGGTAACGGCGCCCAGATTACTGCCAACAAACACCAAAATGTACGGGCGGGATTGTGTTGGAACGAAGAACAGACGGTGTTAACCCGTCAGCATAACGATGCCAATGTGATGTCGATACCCGGCAGGTTTATTCCTTTTGAGCAGGCCTGGAAAATGGTTCAACTCTTTTTAAATACCCCTTTTGAGGGAGGTCGGCATAGCAGGAGAGTGGAAAAAATTTCGATTCATTAACCCGATCATTTCATGAAAGCATCCATAGAAAATAAGGTATTTTTAAAGAAATCGGAAAAGAAGGCATTTGATTTGGAGCACCGTGCCAAAATAAAATACAACATTGGCAAATACGATGTGGCTGTAAAAAAGGGAAAAGCGATTTTTAAAAATCTTGATTCGGCACGCCATCGCGCAGGATATATAAAATACAAGGTTGTTAACGAACTGGAAAAATATTTGATACAGTTTGAAAACAACTTCTTAAAAAATGGCGGTAAAATAATTTGGGCTCAAACCGAAAACGAGGCTATTAAAGAGATTCAAAAAATTCTGAAAGAGCGGAATGTTAAAACGGTGGTCAAATCAAAATCGATGATTACCGAGGAGATTGAACTCAATCATGCTCTTGAAAAGAAAAATATAGAGGTGGTTGAAACTGATCTGGGTGAATTCATCGTCCAGCAGGCCGGACAAAAACCCTATCATATTGTCACGCCGGCCATGCACCTTTCCAAAGAAGACATTGCCGAGTTGTATCATGATAAATTTAAAACGCCAGAAGATTTAAATCCTACCGAGCTTACCAATTATACCCGCGAATTATTGCGCGAAAAATTTGTTCATGCAGATGCAGGCATTTCAGGCGCTAATTTTTTAATTGCCGATACGGGTTCCATTGCCCTCACCGAAAACGAAGGCAACGGGCTTATGTCCATGTCGTTTCCAAAACTGCATATTGCCATTGCCGGTATCGAAAAAATTATTCCCCGCCTAGAAGACCTTGATCTTTATTGGCCGTTGCTTTCCACACACGGAACCGGTCAGCTGCTTACTGCCTATAAATCTATCATCAGCGGGCCACGCAAGCCGGGCGAGAAAGACGGTCCGGAGGAGATGTTTTTAATACTGCTCGATAACGGGCGAACCAACCTTTTATCCAAAGAACGGCAACGTCAGGCACTTTCATGTATAAGGTGTGGTGCCTGCCTGAATGTTTGTCCGATCTATAAAAACATTGGAGGACACACCTACAACACCACTTACAGTGGTCCCATAGGAGCGGTTATCACCCCTCATCTTAAAGACTTTAAAACCTATAAGCATCTTAGTTTTGCCTCCACGCTTTGTGGTGCCTGTACCGAAGTTTGTCCGGTGGGTATCCCGCTGCACGAGCTGTTGCTATTCAACCGTAAAGAAGCTGTTGATAAAGGCTATTACACCTATTTTGAAAAAAAGACCAACGATGTGTCAACTTTTGCCCTTTCATCGCGCAAACGATTGGATATGGTGGGAGGCGGATTTAAAAACTGGGCCATGAACTTAACCGTGAAAAAAGCATGGGGTCCGCGTCGTGACCTTCCAGAGATGGCTCCCAAATCGTTTGCTCAACTGTGGAAAGAACAGGAAGATACTGAGTAGTTTTGCTCTATAGAGTAACTTGATATAATGGTGTGTCAGACAAAGTAATGACAGTAAACCTGCTGTCATAAAGCTGAACGTCATTATGTTTCGAAATAATTATTATTCAGCTTCAGGAGGATACTTAAACCTTAATAATTTAAAAAAGAACATGCCATGAACTCTTTTTGGAATTTAGTAATGCTGATAGGTTACGCGCTGGTATGTATCATCATAGGATTGGTAAGTACCAAAGGGAACAGGGATGATGATTATTTGATTGCCGGAAGAAAAATTGGGCTGTTTGGTTTTGTATCCACTGTGGTGGCAAGTTATATCGGGGGTGCTGCCATCGTGGCTTACTCGGCTTATGTTTACAAATTTGGTATCTCAGCCATCGCGGTATTCGTGGGTACCTCAGCAGGATTTTTGCTTTTTATTCCCTACGCACTTAAGCTTCGAAAATTCAGTACAAAGCAAAAATTTCTGACGCTATCCGACTGGTTTTATTTTAAATATGGTAAAAAAACAGGAGTGGCATCCGCATTAATCCTGTTTGTGGTTTACTTTGGTATGTTGCTAAACCAGTTTATTGCCGGAAGCAGTATTCTTGCCAACATCAGCGGCTGGAGCTACGAAACAGCTCTGCTTGCTTCTGCACTGGTTATCACCATTTACCTTTTTGCAGGTGGGTTTAAATCGGTGGTTAAAACGGATGTTTTTCAATATATCATCATGCTCATTCTTTTTGTCTTGCTGGCTTATGTACTAATAAAAGGAGATCAGAATTTCACCCGCGAGATAACCGATTTTTCCGATATGAATATTTCCATGACCATTGCTTTCATCTTGTTTGGGATACTTATTATTTTTCAATCGGCTGAATACTGGCAGCGGGTGTATGCTGCCAAAAGCAACAAGGTGGTAAAAACAGGATTCATCACTTCAGCGGTTTTGGTATTGGTTACCGGCCTGGCCATCACTATCGTGGGACTATCAGCGCATTATTTGATTCCGGACATAGCCCCACGGGATGCTTTTGCCGAGGGATTGAAAGTGTTGGCACCTCAAAAATTTATAGGCGCCGGTTTGGTATTGCTTTTCGCGGCCATCATGAGCTCGGCCGATACCATTATTTTCGTGCTGGCCTCCAGCGTGGCAAAAGATTATATCTCCCACTTTTCAAAAAAGGAAATCACCCAGCATAATTTAAAAATGCAAACCAAGATTTTTATTGTTTTATTTACGTTTTTAGGATTTCTGCTGGCCTTCTTTTTCCGCAATATTATTGATGTTATTGTATTTATTACGGGAGTTGGCTTTACCATCGTACCGGCGGCCATTGCCTCCTTCCATTTCAAAATAGAAAAACAAGCTGCTTTGGCCAGCTTTATTGCCGGGGTTGTTTATGTATTAGTTTTGTTTGCTTCCGGCCATCTCATTCCGGAACTGAGCGTGGCATCTTTTGTGGTTGCACTGCTGTTTCTTATAGTGTTTCAGCTTATTTATCGTAAAAGGCTAGCAAAGCAATAGCATAGAACAAATGATTATTAATTTACAATATATGATATTCTAATTACTTTGGAGTGTATCAATGAACCAATTGGCTCATAACGTGACCGCCTAAAAGTCAAAATTCAATATTCCCCCCATCATTAAGATATTTTAAGAATTAATGCTATCGGTTTCAGCCCGTTTTAGCTAAACTATCGCAGTTTATTTTAACTTTGGCATGCGAAAAAAACAAGCAATTTAATTGCCCTAAAATATCTTTTATGAATTCCAATCATTATACCGTAATTATGGCCGGTGGCGTGGGAGCCCGTTTTTGGCCTATGAGTAAAACCAGTCGTCCCAAACAGTTTATCGATATCCTTGGTGTTGGTAAAACACTGATTCGTTTAACTTTTGAAAGATTTAACAAAATTTGTCCCGTCGAAAACATTTACGTGGTCACCAACGAAATCTATAAAGATTTGGTGTTGGAGCAACTTCCGGAGCTTACCGAAAAGCAGGTGCTACTGGAACCGGCACGGCGCAATACTGCCCCTTGCGTGGCGTATGCCAACTACAAAATTAAAGAAGAAAACCCTGAGGCCATCGTGGTAGTGGCCCCTTCCGACCACATTATCTTAAAAGAAGATGAGTTTGTAAACGACATCGAAATTGCCATGGAGGCTGCTGCCAACAACGATTGGCTGCTAACACTCGGTATCAAACCCAGTCGTCCCGACACGGGTTACGGATACATTCAGTTTGAAGATGAAACAGCCTACGCCAAAACCGATCGGCTTAAAAAAGTAAAAACCTTTACCGAAAAACCCAACCTCGAAATTGCCAAAACCTTTTTGGAAAGCGGTGATTTTCTGTGGAACTCGGGTATTTTCGTCTGGTCGTTAAAAAGCATCATGAAAGCTTTTGAGTCACACTTGTCCGAGGTGGATACCCTGTTTAAAAAAGGAGTTGGAAAATACAACACCCAAAACGAATTAGATTTTATTGCTGAAACCTATTCCGTTTGTACCAACATCTCTATCGATTATGGTGTCATGGAAAAAGCCAACAACGTATTTGTACTTTCGGTCGATTTCGGCTGGTCCGACC
>JANTGU010000211.1 GCA_024762735.1 Bacteroidales bacterium
CATCAAAGGGCTGGTCAAGTGTGGTTAAATAAGCTTTCCGCTCTTTTTTAAATTGACTTACAACTTCTAGAGCCCTTTGAACCATTTTGTTTTCCATAGAAGAATGATTTATTAATCCTATTAAATAAAAGTTACAATAATAGTAAATCAATCCCAATTTGGGAAAGTGTTATTAAAATAAATTTCTTCTTCTCGTACTCTTTTGAAAAGATGATGCAAATAGTTTTGCTAGTCTAGTGATACAGCAAAAAGGTTTTAATTTTTGATGTCCGTGTATCAATAAAAATCTTACCTATTTTTACCGCTTCAACAAACACACGAAAAACATGTATCATCCTCCCGATTATTATTTAGTGGACGAGCTTTTGTCCGACGAGCATAAATTAATACGCAAGGCGGTTCGCGATTGGGTTGACAAATCAGTCACCCCCATTATTGACGACTATGCCCAGCGCCATGCATTTCCCAAACACCTTATTCGCGAAATGGGAGAGATTGGTGCTTTTGGTCCTTACATCCCCGAAAAGTACGGGGGTGCGGGCATGGATCAGGTGGCTTACGGGGTAATTATGACCGAGTTGGAACGCGGTGATTCGGCCATCCGTTCGGCTGCATCGGTACAGACTTCGCTGGTCATGTATCCCATCTATGCCTTTGGCAACGAGGAACAGCGTATGAAATACCTGCCTAAGCTGGCCTCGGGCGAGTGGGTAGGGGCTTTTGGTCTTACCGAGCCAAATCATGGCTCTGACCCGGGCAGCATGCTCACCCATTTTGAAGACAAAGGCGACCATTATCTGCTTAACGGCTCCAAAATGTGGATTACCAACGCCCCCATTTGTGATGTGGCCGTGGTATGGGCAAAAGATGAATCAGGAAAAGTAAGAGGATTGATTGTTGATAGAGAATCCGAAGGGTTTACCGCACCCGAAACAATGAAAAAATGGTCGCTAAGAGCCTCGGCCACCGGCGAACTTGTTTTCGACAACGTAAAGGTTTCCAAAGAAAATTTATTGCCCAATGTAAAAGGGCTGAAAGGTCCGTTGATGTGCCTGAACTCGGCACGCTATGGCATTGCCTGGGGAGTGATGGGGGCTGCCATGGACTGCTACGACACCGCCTTGCGATACTCGTTGGAGCGAAAACAGTTTGGAAAACCCATCGCCTCTTTTCAGTTACAGCAAAAAAAGCTGGCCGAAATGGTTACCGAAATAACCAAAATGCAGTTGCTGGCCTGGAGGGTAGGCATGTTAAGAAACGATGACAGAGCTACCCCGGCGCAAATTTCTATGGCCAAGCGTAACAACGTGGAAACAGCTTTGAAAATAGCCCGCGAAAGTCGTCAGATTTTAGGAGCCATGGGCATCTCGGGCGATTTTCCTATCATGCGTCACATGATGAACCTTGAATCGGTGATTACCTACGAGGGAACCCACGATATTCATTTGTTGATTACAGGCATGGACGTTACCGGAATTGCCGCTTTTTAACAAGTTTTTCCGAAAAAAGGACTATTTTTGACTCTTTATGACACGTGAACTTTTTTTTAATCTGCTTTATGGTTGGATTGCCCTGGCATTTATCGTGCTACCGATTTTGCTAAAAGTAACCGTGCCCTATGGCCGGCACACTACAACCCACTGGGGACCTACCCTGCGTAATAGATGGGGATGGTTTATCATGGAGCTTCCGGTATTGATTATTTTCTCCTGGTTTTTCTTTACAGGCAATGCTGTTAAAACATTACCGGTATATGTTTTCTACGGACTTTTTATGCTGCACTACCTCTACCGTGTTTTTGTTTTTCCATTCCGGTTAAAAGAAAACGGCAAGCGGATGCCGTGGGTCATCGTGCTGTTGGCACTCTTCTTCAATTTTGCCAATGGTTTTTTTAACGGTTATTGGTTTGGCACCCTTTCCGAAGGTTACTATCCTGATGCCTGGTTAACCGACCCCCGTTTTATCATTGGAATTATCTTGTTTTTTGCAGGTATGTACATCAATCAGAAATCGGATAACCGGTTGCTGGCACTGAGGAAGGGTGGAAAAAAAGGGTACTACATTCCCCATGGATTTCTTTTTAAATATGTATCGTCTCCCAACCTTTTGGGCGAAATGATCGAGTGGACGGGCTGGGCCATCATGAGTTGGGCGCTTCCTTCCTTTTCATTTGCTTTGTGGACGGCAGCCAACCTTGTTCCAAGAGCCATCGACCATCACCGGTGGTATCGTGCAAAATTTCCCGATTATCCAAAAGAGCGGAAAGCCGTTTTTCCGTCAATACTTTAAAAAAGGTCATACTATTAAACACGATATTTCGTTTAAGATGATAGACAAACTGAACTTTACATTATTTTAGCCAAAAAATTTATTATGAGCGACGGTCTGGTAATAATACCTACATACAACGAAAAAGAGAACATTGAAAAAATCATCCGGGCAACCATGAAACTGCCCAAAGATTTCCATATACTTATTGTTGAAGACAACAGTCCCGACGGTACTGCAGCCATTGTTAAAAGTCTGATGAAGGAGTTTGATGGAAAATTGTACATTCTCGAACGAAAAGGAAAGCTGGGACTGGGTACGGCTTACATTGCAGGCTTTAAGTGGGGACTGGAAAACGGCTACGATATTATTTTTGAAATGGATGCCGATTTTTCGCACAATCCCAACGATTTGATACGGTTGCACGAGGCCATCACGGGGGGTGCCGATGCCGCCATTGGTTCGCGCTATGTATCTGGTGTTAACGTGGTTAACTGGCCCATGGGCAGGGTACTGATGTCCTATTTCGCCTCTAAATATGTAAGGATGGTTACCGGCCTGGAAACGCGCGATACCACGGCAGGATTTGTTGGCTGGTCGAGAAAAGTATTGGAAACCATCGACCTGAACAAGGTTAAATTTGTCGGGTATGCTTTTCAAATTGAAATGAAATACACGGCCATCAAGCTTGGCTTTAACGTGGTAGAAGTCCCCATCATTTTTACCGACCGTACCGAGGGAGAATCGAAAATGAACAAAAGCATCTTCCGGGAAGCTATTTTCGGGGTGATGGATTTAAGGCTGCGCAGTATGCTGGGGAGAATCAAACCGGTTAAACCCGCTAGTTAACCATGAAAAGTGGTTTTGTTATAAAAAATGCCACCCTGATAAACGAGGGAGTAAAGTTTGTTGCCACCGTGATGATTGGCAATGGCATCATCGAAAAAATTGACAAAACCAACACCGCCCTAACACCTCAGGGTTATCAGGAAATAGATGCCACGGGACTTTATTTGTTGCCTGGCGTGATCGATGATCAGGTTCATTTTCGCGATCCCGGCTTGACCTACAAGGCTGATATCTATACCGAAAGCAAGGCTGCCGTGGCCGGGGGCGTGACCTCCTTTATGGATATGCCCAACACCATTCCCAACACCATTACGCAAGAGATTTTAGAAGATAAATATCAAATGGCTGCTGGCAAATCGTTGGCAAACTTTTCGTTTTACATGGGAGCCAACAACAATAATCTGGAAGAGGTAAAAAAAACCGACCCCACCAAAGTTTGTGGCATCAAAGTATTTATGGGTTCGTCCACGGGCAACCTGCTGGTGGATGATGAAACGGCCCTGGAGAATATATTCAGATACGCCCCGACTTTGGTAGCCACCCATTGCGAGGATGATGCCACCATAGCTGCCAACACAAAAATCTATAAAGAAAAGTATGGCGACGATGCCCCTGCCTGGATTCATCCTTTGATTCGTAATGCCCGGGCTTGCTATTTGTCCTCTTCAAAAGCTGTTGAGCTGGCAAAGAAACACAACACCCGCCTGCATATATTACATCTTTCCACGGCCAACGAAATGGCGCTTTTTGATAACAATATTCCCCTGGAAGAAAAAAGAATTACCGCTGAGGTTTGCATTCATCACCTTTGGTTTAACGACAAGGATTATGATGACAAGGGAAATTTCATCAAATGGAACCCGGCAGTAAAATCGGAATCCGACAGGGTAGCGCTTTTTGAAGCCGTGCTCGATAATACCATTGATATTGTTGCCACCGACCATGCTCCTCACACATCGGAAGAAAAACAACGGCCGTTTTTTAAAGCCCCTTCAGGTGGCCCTATGATTCAGCACTCGTTACAAGCCATGCTGGAGTTTAGTCATCAACATAAAATATCTGTTGAAAAGGTGGTTGAAAAGATGTGTCACCACCCGGCCACCCTTTTTCGGGTTAAGAAGCGGGGATTTATTCGCGAAGGCTATTATGCCGATTTGGTTTTGGTGGACAAAGATGCAACCGAAACCGTTTCCAAAGCGAACATTTTATACAAATGTGGCTGGTCGCCCATGGAGGGGGTTACTTTTCACTCCAAAATTGTTTCAACCTTTGTAAACGGCCACCGTGTTTATAACCAAGGTGTTTTTGATGAATCAGTGAAAGGGAAGCGGCTGCTGTTTGAGCGATAATATCTCTTTATCCCTACTAATGACAAGTATATTGTAAGTTGTAGTACTTCAATAAAATAGCTAATAACTCAATATTTGCATACCCCCCGGGCTAAACCCCGGGGTAGAGAGGATAATAGTGCAATCATTCTCTCTCCTCCGACCCCGTATAGCTATCAGGGAGCCCGGAGGAGAATCTTATCATTTCTTTTTGTGGGCTCCAAATTTTTTGAAGTCTTAGGACTCGATGACGATGGGGCTGGCTGTAGCAAGTACCGCGGTCATACCTGCACCTGGAATGACACAAATTCTATTTTTTAGACAACCTTCAACTATGATTGCTGAATGCGTTTCAACTCATGAACATCTTGTTCAAAATCAGTCTTTATAATAACTCCGCATGTATATTACAAAATTTCCCTTGGCATCATTGGGGTGGACGTAATCATCCGGC
>JANTGU010000212.1 GCA_024762735.1 Bacteroidales bacterium
ACTTCCCGAGACTGCGAGCCATTCCCGGTATCTTGTCAGGACCGAAAATAAGAAAGATAGCCAACACGATGAGCATTATCTCTCCTGAGACGCAATCGAAAAACAGTAAACTCAAGGCAATGGTTTTTAATGATTGATGGGCAAAAGTAAATAAAAAAAGTCCCGAAGCTATCAGCAACGGGACTTTTCAAAAAATAATTAACTCACTATTTTTTCTTCTTTCTATTCATTTTCGCTTCTTTCTCCTTCATCTCTTTTTCCTGGCGATCACCGTGAAGCAGGTCGTAAGTAATAGGCGAAGCGGTAAATACCGACGAGTAGGTACCCACTAAAATACCCACCAGCAACGCGAATACGAATCCTCTGATCACCTCACCACCAAAGATAAAGATCATCAACAGTACCACGATGGTGGTTCCCGAGGTATTCATGGTACGAGCCAACGTGCTGTTCAAACCATCGTTGATGTTACGACGTAATGAATGGCGCGGGAATAACGTGTTGTACTCACGAATACGGTCAAAGATAATTACCGTGTCGTTAATGGAGTAACCGATAATGGTCAGAATGGCCGCGATAAAGGCCTGGTCAACCTCCATGTTAAACGGCATCACCCCGTAAAACAACGAGAACATACCCAATGTTATCAAGGTATCGTGGAACAAGGCAGCCACACCACCCACACCATATTGCCAGTTTTTAAACCGTACGGCAACATAGAGGAAGATAATAATAAGGGCAAACAGCACGGCAAAATAGGCTTTTTCACGAATATCGTAAGCAATGGTAGGCCCGATTTTCTGCGAGCTTAAAATACCCAGCAATTTATTTTCACCTTCGGTATCCGAGGAAAAATCGGTATAAGTCAATTTTGTTTTATAAAATGGTTTCAAGCCATTGAACAATCTGCTTTGAATGATAGAATCAACCTGGGGACCGTCCTGATCGATTAAATACTTGGTCGTAATTTTAATCTGGCTCGAAGGGCCAAAGGTTTTTACCTCGGGAGCCTCGTTATCGAACGCAGCTGTTAAGGCTTTTCGGGCCTCTTCAGTATTTACATTTTGGTCGAAACGAACCACGTAAGTACGTCCCCCTGTAAAGTCAACACCAAAGTTTAAACCGCGGGTAAACAACGAGCCAAGACTAAGCAAAATTAAAATGCCCGAGAAGATATAAGCCTTCTTCCGCATGGCAATAAAGTCATACTTGGTGTTTGCTAACACGTTGGAGGTAGCCTTGGTTGAAAAGTTAATTTTCATGTTGCGCTCGAGCATCCAATGGAAATTCAAACGCGAGATAAAGATAGCGGTAAAGAGGGATGAGAGGATACCTATGATAAGCGTGGTAGCAAAACCTTGTACCGGGCCGGTTCCAAATACATAAAGCACAATACCGGTTAACAAGGTAGTAACGTTACCATCGATAATGGCCGAGTAAGCGTTTTGGTAACCATCCTGGATAGCCAGCTTGATGCCTTTTCCGGCTCTGACCTCCTCCTTGATACGCTCGTAGATAATAACGTTGGCATCCACCGCCATACCTAAGGTAAGCACGATACCGGCAATACCAGGAAGGGTAAGCACGGCACCCAACGAGGCTAACACACCAAAAATAAAGAATATGTTAACAACAAGAGCGATACTGGCCACCACACCGGCTCGGTTATAGTAGATAATCATATAAGCCAACACCATGATAAAGGCAAGGATGAACGAGTTCATACCGGCAGACACAGCTTCGCGACCCAATGAAGGTCCTACAACCTCTTCTTCAACAATACGGGCCGAAGCAGGTAATTTACCGGCTTTAAGAATGTTTGCAAGGTCTTTTGCCTCTTCAATGGTCATGCCTCCTCCCGTAATGCTGGAACGTCCGTTAGGAATTTCACCATTTACATTTGGGAAAGAATATACATAATCATCAAGAACAATAGCAATTTGCCTACCCACATTTTCGCCAGTCAAACGTTTCCAAACCTTGGCGCCTACCGAGTTCATCTGAATAGTAACTTCCACACGACCGTTGTTATCGTAATCCTGACGAGCATCCACAATTACATCACCACCGAGGGCAGCGCTGCCATCACGCGAGCTCGATTTCAGCGCAACCAGCTCAAGATAGTTAGGGTTACGAGGATCGGGTTTAACCGTCCAGGCTAATTTCATGGTTCTTGGGAAGATATTTTTTGCAAAGCCCTCTTTCAGCATCCGGTTAACACGAGCAGTGTCTTTAATGGCAGCATAACCTACCAAGGCTGATTCAAAGGGTTTTCCATCCTGCGAGATGTTAGGACGCAAGTAAAACCACAGGGGATTTTGTTTTTTAAACTCCGCTTCACCCTGCTGTGCACTGGCCGTGGAGTCTTTCGCCATCTCTTCCAATAATTTGTTGGAGGTAGTATCACCAGCCACAGAATCAGCGGCGGCTTTAGAGCCATCAGCCATGGCCGTTTGTTCGCCATCGGCAGCGCCGTCAGCTTTAGTGGCCGTTGAATCGGCAGCAGTTGAATCAGCAGAGACGATACCTGATTCTTCTTTAAGGGTATTGTTTAGCTGCTGGAAAAAGCCAATGATTTTATCGAAGTTGTAGGTTTCCCAAAATTCAAGTTTTGCTGAACCCTGTAGCAACTTACGAACACGATCGGGATCTTTGATACCAGGAAGCTCGATAAGAATACGACCCGAAGTAGCCAGCTTTTGAATGTTCGGCTGAGCAACACCAAAACGGTCGATACGCGTTCTTAAAATCTGGAAAGTACGGTCGATAGCACCGTCAGATTCTTCCCTGATCACTTTTAAAACCTCCTCGTTGGTCGAGTTGGTAGTTATACCTTTGTCTTTAAACTCGTACAAAAAGATAGAAGCCAATCGCGCGTTAGGATCAACCGTATTAAATGCTTCCCCAAAGAGGGTAACAAAATCTTTATTGCTGTTTTTCTGCTCTTTATGAGCCAATGCCATGGCTTTTCTGAACGTTGGGTTATCGCTTTTTCCGGATAAGGCATATATAATATCGCCCACCGACACTTCCAATACCACGTTCATACCACCTTTCAAGTCAAGACCAAGATTCAATTCGCGGGCTTTTACATCCTTGAAAGTGTATTTGTCAACGCCGATGTTGTAAACCACCTCGTTGGCAATACTATCAAGAAAATAACTTTCTCTTACGCGTGATAGTGAATCAAGATAATACTTTTCCAGCAGATTGTTTCCTCCTGCAAGTTCTTTTGCCATGCTTTGTGCCTGTTCATTAACAGCGTATTCTTTCGCTTTCTTCTCGTAACGGGAAGCAACGAAAGTAAAACTCAGCTGATATAAACAAACCAAAGCAAATGCAATGGCAAAAAACTTAATAGTTCCTCTGTTTTGCATTGTAAATAACTATTTGATTTTACTTTACTTAATTAGACTTCAATTTTTTTAAGGCTGCAAAAGTAGAATAATATTTCAATATTGACTAATTTAAGTTCAACAAAATGAACAAGATTAGTCGGAGCAACGGGGCAGCCGTTAACATTAGAGTTACAAATTGACAAGCGCTTGGCAAAAAAGCAACTCCAATCTCCGTATCAATCCACAAAAATACGACCTTTGCCCGCAACAAATACAACAAGGTGATGGATAAAAAATTAGAGGCCTTCAAAAGGCTGCTCAACATCATGGATGACCTCAGAACCGGCTGTCCCTGGGATAAAAAACAAACCATGGAAAGCCTTCGTCATCTCACCATCGAAGAGGTTTACGAGCTGGCTGATGCCATTCTGGATAAAAACATGGATGAGATAAAAGGGGAACTTGGCGACTTAATGCTTCACCTTGTATTTTATGCTAAAATCGGTTCCGAAAAAGGTGCTTTTGATATTACCGATGTATTAAATGCCATTTCCGACAAGCTGGTTTTCAGACATCCTCATATTTATGGCGATGTAAAAGTCAACGATGCTGATGATGTGTTAAACAACTGGGAGAAGCTAAAACTGAAAGAAGGTAAAAAATCAGTGCTGGAAGGTGTTCCAAAATCATTGCCTCCTTTAATTAAAGCTTACCGTATTCAGGAAAAAGCAAAAGGAGTTGGCTTTGAATGGAAAGAGCGCGATCAGGTTTGGGATAAGGTTACCGAAGAGATGGCTGAGCTCAAGCATGAGGTTGACACCGATGCCCCCAAAGAAAAAATTGAAGATGAGCTTGGCGACCTGCTTTTCGCCATTGTAAATTATGCCCGTTACGTGGGGGTAAACCCTGAAGATGCCCTTGAACGCACCAACAAAAAATTTATCCGCCGCTTTCAATACATCGAAACCGAATCGGCCAAAGAAGGGAAAAAAGTGGAAGATATGAGCCTGGAAGAGATGGATGTGTATTGGAACAAGGCGAAAGAGGGGGAGTAACAGGTTATTTGGAGCGTAGCTAACGGTCGTGATTGCAAATCACGACCAGCATGAAGATTTAAGAATACAGAATAGCGAATGGAGAATTAAGAAGTAATGTTGATTGAAAGAAATCTAAACTTCTTAAATAAATCGTAAATCTAAATTCACTATTCTTCATTCTCTATTCAAAAAATGCCTTTTGCCAAAGGTGGCCAGTGATACCGGGGAGATTGCCACGCCGCTATGGCGGCTCGCAATGACACCGGGTTGTGCCGGAGCCAGAATCAGCATGATTGTCATCCGATGACTTGAAGTCATCGGATGACTACTATCCACTCCCTGCGTTTGCAACCCGGTTGCATCCCCACAAATGTTATCTTTGTAGCGTAAAAACAAAACCATGAGCCACGACCATCATCATCACAGTCACGAGGTTTCGGGGAAAAATATGGGTATTGCCATTTTTTTGAACCTGCTCATCACCGCGGGACAAATTGTTGGAGGATTAATTTCCG
>JANTGU010000213.1 GCA_024762735.1 Bacteroidales bacterium
GCTTGAATTTTTGACAAATCCAGAATATCATTGATTAACGAAAGCAGGTTCCTCCCCCCTGCCCTGATGGCCAATACATACTGACGCTGGTTGTCGCCCTGCACTCTCTGCATCAGTAAATCGGTAAAACCGATGATGGCATTAAGCGGGGTTCTTATTTCGTGGCTAATATTGGCCAAAAACTCGCTCTTGGTGTTATAGGCTTTCTCTATTTCCACACGGGCTTTTTCCAGTTCTTCATTGTTACGCAGCAGCTCCCGGTTTATTTCAATGAGGGCAGCTTCATTGTCTTTCAACTTTTTTTCCGCTATTTTCCGCTTGGTGATATCTTCCACAATACCCTCGTAATACAATGATTTGCCTCCTGCATCATGAACAATCCACATGCTTTCGTTGACAAACATTTTGGTGCCATCTTTTCTGTCCCAAATATCCTCACGCCCGGTTACAATTTTATGGCGCTCAACCATTTCCAGCAGCGATAACCGATCGGGTTTCACTTCGTTCAAATTAATTGACTTCAGGTCATCCCATGTCGACCGGAGCATGTTAAGCAAAGTCTTGTTAGCAAACAGTATTCTACCATCTTTGGTGGTTCGGTACATACCGATAGTGGCGTTTTCAACAATGCTCATGTACTTTGACCGGCTTTCAACCAGCTCGGCATTCAGCGCCGCCAGTTTCTCTTTTTGCTTGGTAATTTCAGTATTTTTATACTGGAGCATAAAGTTGTTTCTGCGGTTTTGCTTATCTCTCGCCCGTAAAAACAGAAGTACAACCAGGGCAATCAGGAAAATAAAAACCGCTATCGTGAAAGTCAGGTATTTCGTGTCACGCTCTTTACGTATAAGCAGTTCGTTTTGAGCATTCTTTAATTTCAACAACTGGTTTTCTTTCTCCTTTTCACGTGTATTATACTTTATTTGGAGGTTGTTTAGGGTTTTGGTGCTTTGCTCGTTAAAAATTTTATCCTTTAACACGATATATTTATTCAAATAGAAATAAGCCGAGTCTAACACCCGCAGGCTGTAATAGCCCTCCGACAACAAGTGAAGTGATTCAAGCGCCTCCGGACCCAGCCTCCCATCGGTGGCCACCTCGTACGCCTTTTTAGCATACCCCACCGCCTCATTATAATTTTTTAGAGCCAAATGAATCTTACCTAAATCGAGCAGCGAAATGGCAATCCTCTTCCGGTCGCCAATCTCGTATTTCAGTTTTAGCGCGTCTTCCTGGTAATCAATAGCCTCACGATATTTTCCCATAAAGTAAAAAGCTTCGGCAATGTTACTAAGTGTAATTGCCTTGAGTTTTTTATGCGGCTTTAACTTTTCCAGGTTTTCAGCGGTAAAATAATAGTCGAGTGCTTTTTGATAGTTCCCCTTTTTAAGATAAAGGTCACCGATATGAAGCCGCAGGTTTGCCTGGTTAAAAAGGTCGTGTTTTTCTTCAAAATAACTCAAAGCGCTTTCGTAGTAATTGAGTGCTACGTCAATTTTTCCCCACTGCTCCATCACCACACCCATGGCCAGGTTAACCGTTTCGATGCCTTGCCGGTCATCAAATTCAGTATAGATATCCCGTGCCTGCTGCAGGTAGCCGATAGAGGCTTCATAATCGGACCATATCGAAACGGTAACCCCCAATCCTTTGAGTGTTTTAGCAATGCCAATTCTGTTTTTATGCTTTTTATACTCCTCCAATGCTTTTTCATAATACTCCTTAGCCTTCTGGTACCTGCTCCAGTCGTAATAGTTTGCAGCACGCTGGTAGTAATAATCAGCCAGCCTTATCTCCTTATCGTTGGCACTGATAACATTCTCCACTTTCGACAGCACCGAATCAGCCTGGTCGTAGCTGCATAGCTCGTTGGCATGGATGGCATAATTCAAAGCAGATTCGATAAGGCTTTCCGTCCAGTGGTTTTTCTCGGCCAACTTCATACCCAAAGCATCATATTTTAGCGACTTTTCGGGTGTTTTGCCAAAAGTTTTTGACAAGTTCAGGTAGAGTTTAATTTTTTCCTGATCAGAAAGAAGGGTATCGTTTTTAAAAACCGTTAAACCATTATCCTTGTTTGTCAGCATTTGCGCATAAGCATGAACACCCAACCCCAAAAACAATACAACGCCCATGAACAGGCCGGTAAAAAGTCTAATGTATGTTCTTTTTTCGTTTCTCATCATTTTGAAGCTTCTATACAGTTTGCCTTAAAATAGTCAAGCATCTTTTCAATAGCCTTTACATCAAAATTTTTAATATTCTTTTTAAGATGGGTTGAATAAATGGTAGCCGCTTCGATTTCAAACTTACCGGAAACAGTGTCAAGTGCACGGGCAAATTCCGAGAGGTTATTCATAAGTTTTGTCTCGGCTGCCTTGTAAAACAAGGGAAACACCTCCCTGTTCATGGTGTCATTAAATTCCTGGTTCATTTCCAGTTTATCGACACATCCCGATAACTTACCATACAGCTTATCAGCGTTAATATCAAAAATAAGTTTTTTAAGCTGTTGTTGCTGATCAGCAGGATGATGACCGACAAAAACATGTTTAGCATGACGGGCCATCCCTATTAAATCTTCATCCTCCGAAACAACAAAAAACCAAAGATGCTCACTCTCGGGCGATTGGTTCAATACCCGGTAAGCATTTGACACCACACCATTGTCGTGGCTACATAATATTACAAAATCAACCCCTGAAATAATCTTCTTAAGCCTTGACAAGTCTCCCGAAACCCGGGTTACATTTTTTATGGTGCTTTGCAGAAACCCGAACAGGTCAGCACACTCCCCCTCTTCGTTGGAAAACAGAACGGCATGAATATCGGAAACATCATCCTCCCCTGGTATTTGAGAAGTAGTGTTTCTAATAATCTCATCATCCGAAATCGATACCTGCCTAAAGTTGAGGGTAAAGCAACTACCCACGCCCGGTTCGCTTTCCAGCAGCAATTCACCTCCCATTAGCTCAACAATCTGCCGGGTAATGGTCAAGCCTAGCCCTGTTCCACTCGTGGCACTTTGAGTATCTAACTGCACGAAAGGCTCAAAAATCTTTTTCCTATCCTCTTTTGAGATGCCTGCTCCCGTATCTTTTACCTTGATAGAAAAATCGATAAGGCCAGCCATGGTTGTCTGCTCAAAGGTTACCTCCACATTGATTTCACCCGCCTGGGTGAACTTTACAGCATTTCCAATAAGATTTAGCAACACCTGCCGTAACCGAAGCTCGCTCAGTAAAACGCTTTTAGGAAAATCATCCTGTACGGAGCATTCGAAAAGCAACCCCTTTTTTTGAGCATTGACATGAAACATCTGACACAGCTCATCCACCACCCCTGATATATCAACGGGCTCATACTCAATTTTAAGCTTGCCTGATTCCACTCTCGACAAATCCAGAATATCGGTTAACAGCACCAGCAAACTTTTGCTGCTGGAATATATCAGTTTCAATTTCTCTTTTCTATCAGGATCCGATTCGGATGCAAGAAGCAACTCCGTAAATCCGATGATGCTGTTGAGCGGGGTACGGAATTCGTGACTCATGTTGGCCAAAAATTCCGATTTTGCCCGACTGCTCTTTTCAGCCTGCTGCTTGGCTGACAACAAATCTTCCGAATATTTTTTAAGCTCTTTTCCTGCTAGCTTAATTTCACGATTCTTTTCTTCCAACAGCCTGTTTTTTTGATTTCGAACATGCACATAATAAATCAAAAAGACCATGGTAGTTAATATGAGTACAATACCCACCAGCATAAGTAAATTAGCCGTCTTTTGCTTTTTTAAATTCAGTTCATTAATTTTTTGCTGCTGTTGTAGCAATACAATTTCGTTTTCTTTGGCATCGACATCATACTTGATTTGCATGCGGGTGATGTTTTTTTGAATAGCAATGCTGTTGATTGAATCCTGCAAGCTATTGGAGAGCTCAATATAATGCAGCGCCTGCTCAAAATCGCGACTCTTCTCGTATGCCTTCGAAAGCCATTGATAGGCTTTCTCTGACACCACTTTAGAGCCAATCGATTCTGCTATATCTGCAGCCTTTAACAATATTTGCTTTGCTTTCTCTAATTCCCCGGTCTGTACCAAAGCCTGGCCTATCATTAAATAGGTGTTGGCAAGATAGAGCTTGTCGCCGGTTTGCAGAAATATTTTTTCTGAACGAGCATATTGTTCCAGTGCTTTTTGAAACTGCTTTTTGTCGTAATAAATGCTGCCAATGTCGTTATAACAAATTCCCATGCCCTTAAGTGAATTTATCTCGCGGTTAACATCCAGTGACAAATTGAAATACTCGTAAGCTTTATTTACATTTCCCATGGCCTGGTAGGCACTTCCAATATTATTCAGATTGATGGCAATGCCCAGTTTGTTGTCTCGATTGTACTCCAGCGACAGGCTTTTCTTAAATGAACGCAACGCATCACCATACTTTTCGAGCCCCATGTAAACATTCCCGATGCTATTAATTGCCATGGCTTTGGTTCTGTCGTCGTTGAGTGAGTCAGCAATTTTTAAAGCCCTCATATGATACTCCAACGCATCAGAATAATCGTCCACCCTACGATACACCACCCCTATATTGTTTAAAATAATGGATTTTAGTTGAGGTCGGTTAACTAACTCAACCAGCGACAAGGCCTTAATATGAAATTTAAGCGCCTGTTTAAAATGGCCGTTCCTACGCTTGCGCACCCCAATATTATCAATCGCTTCCGTAAAATTTGAGAGCTTGTTTTTTTTTATTGCTATGGCTTGCGCAAGATCAAAATACTCTTTTCCTGTTTTCCCTTTAAATAGGATTTGTTCATTAACATTTAAAGCCACCGCCACTTTTAAAAAGTTGATGGCTCTAACCGTATCAAACAACG